>DNPC01000572.1:0-3630 GCA_003501565.1 Planctomycetaceae bacterium
CGGACAGGACTCGTCGCCTCGTCCACTACCAACTCCGGGCGACCGTTTGCCCGTAACACTCAGCGAGACACTTGCGAATGAAGAATAGAGTTCTCTTACTAGCGTCAGCAGTGCTGCTTTCGTTGTCTACCATCTCCGTGAATGCTCAGGCAGCGAATGAGCGGCCGCCGAACATCGTCTTCATGTTCGCCGACGATCTTGGGTACGGCGATCTCGGCTGCTACGGGCATCCTTACGCGAAGACACCAGTCCTCGACCAACTGGCGACGGAAGGGACGCGGTTCACTCAGTTCTATGTGACCGGAGTGACGTGTAATCCAAGCCGCACGGGTCTCATGACCGGACTGTTTCCGGCTCGTTTTCCGAAGTACGCGGCCGACTTTGGTTTCGGAGACCGCTCGACCATCACCGAACTGCTAAAGAAACGCGGCTACAGAACCGGTCACTTCGGCAAGTGGCACATTGGTCCGGATGACAGCGACGGCACTTATGGGATCGATACGGTCAAAACGATTGGCAAGAGCCGGGACAGATCAACCGGTAGAGATACCGACCTCTATTCGGCCGCGATTGAATTCATCAGAGAAAGCAAGGACGAGCCTTTCTACGTCAACGTCTGGGGACACGCGACACACTTTCCTGTGAACACACCCGCCGAGCTGTCTGACCAGTTCAATGACGTGACAGTCGACCGGAAAGACTTCTCGCCGACCATGCAGCACAAATTCGATGAGTGCTTGAAGATCGGCGGTGACCTTGACGAGTCAATGAGTCAGTATCTCGGCGACGTCTACCAGGTCGACTTAAACGTCGGGCGAGTCCTGAAGGCCCTTGATGACTTGGGGCTCCGGGAAAACACCATCGTGGTTTTCTCCAGCGACCACGGACCGGCTCCCGTGATCACCGGAAAGAAGGGGGCGCGAAGATTTTCAAACAACATGTTGGGCTATGCGGGACAGTTTCGCGGAGGCAAACACGATCAGTATGAAGGCGGCACGCGAGTCCCGTTCATCATTCGCTGGCCAGACAAAGTACAAGCCGGGAGAGTCGACTCATCCAATGTTTGTTCCTTCATCGACTGGCTGCCCACGCTGTGCTCGCTTGCCGGAATTGAAGAACTGCCCAAACAGCTTGATGGAGAGGATGTTTCCGACATCTGGCTGGGAGCCGATCGCAAACGAATGAAACCGCTGTTCTGGAAATCCAGCGCCCCCGGCAGCACACCCGCGATGCGAGTCGGAAAATGGAAGCTGCATCTGCCTCGGAAGCAACGTGGTCAACCGGAACTCTACGATCTTTCCCTAGATCCGAGTGAGAGCAGCAGCATCGCAGATGCTCATTCGGAAGTCGTCGGTCGACTCAAGAAGCAACTCCAGAAATGGGTTGCTGAGTTGCCTGCGAAATACAAAAAGGCGAAAAACAAATGAGCTTATGCAAGTCACTAAGGATTGAGTGGCCACAGATGAACACAGATAGACTCGGATGGGCATTATTGATCATCATTCTAACGCACTTCATCTGTGTTCATCCGTGTTCATCTGTGGCCGACGAACCCAAACCGAACGTCATTGTCATCCTTGCGGACGACCTCGGCTATGGCGATCTGTCGTGCTACGGAGCCGAGGACATTGCCACACCGAATATTGACCGCATGGCGACGGAGGGGGCGAAGTTCGACAGCTTCTATGTTTCTCCCGTTTGTTCTCCGACTCGCGCGGCGTTGATGACCGGCAGCCATTCGACTCGCGTCGGTATTGGTGGCGTCATGTTTCCTCGGAACAACCACGGTCTGAACCCTGATGAGATCACACTGCCGGAACTGCTGAAGGAGCAAGGTTATGCGACGGCCATCATTGGCAAGTGGCATCTCGGAAACGAGGACATGTTCCAGCCGCTGCACCACGGATTCGATTACTGGTACGGAACGCCGTCGTCCAACAGCCAGTTCTATTACCCGACGATCAAGAAGTACGCCGCCGACTGCGTGTTTCGCGAGGGCTACACTCGCGACGGGATCCTCAAGCGAGAGACGGCGGCATGCCCACTGATTCGCAACGACGTCGTCATTGAAGTTCCGGCGGATCAGACGCAGTTCACTCAGCGGTACACGCGCGAGACCATTCGCTTCATCACAGAAAACAAGGACGAACCGTTCTTTGTGTACCTGGCGCACAACATGCCGCACATCCCACTGCATGCTTCCGAGAAGTTCGTCGGCAGCAGCAAACGAGGCATCTACGGTGACACGATTCAGGAACTCGACTGGAGCACTGGCGAGATTCTGCGGTCTCTGAAAGAACTGGAACTTCATGAGAACACGCTTGTCATCTTCACATCAGACAACGGCCCCAATACCGGCAAAGGCGGCAGCGCCGGCCCGCTCAAAGGTAGCAAAGGCTCGACTCTGGAAGGAGGCGTCCGAGTTCCGTTCGTAGCTCGCTGGCCGGGAACAATTCCTGCAGGTGCTGAATTTGACGAAGCTATCACCGGCATGGACCTGCTGCCAACGCTGACAAAACTCGCCGGCGGTGACGTTCCCGATGATCGCGTAATTGATGGAAAAGACATCTGGCCTTTGCTCTCCGGAAAGCCGGATGCCAAGTCACCTCACGAAGCCATCTACTACCTGCGAGGCCGTGGCGTTCCGGCAATCCGCGTCGGCGACTGGAAGTACCGAATCGCTGCTGACAAACCTCCAAAAGAAAAGAGATCAAAGAGACAGCCCGCCGCCGACTCGAAGCCAACGAAGGTCAGCGTTGAGACTCTCTACAACCTCGGTGACGACATCGGCGAGCAGACGAATCTAATCGACGAGCATCCCAAGATCGCTGAGCGCCTGAAGCGGCAACTTACAGCCTTCGAAACGGAACTCAGAAAGAACTTACGTCCGGCGGGAGTTGCGCATGCGCCATCAGACAGACGGGATTTGCCACAGATGAACACAGATGAACACGGATAAACACAGATGAAGGAAGACTAGTTGAACGCAATGACGAAGCAGGTCATCGGTTGTGCGTTTCGATTTTCAAATACTTTGGGTTCGGGGTTTCTGGAAAAGGTCTATGAAAATACGTTTGCAATTGAGTTTCGCAAGAGTCGTCTCGATGTGAAGCAGCAAGCCCCAGTCAGCGTGCTGTACGACGGCATCGTCGTCGGCGAATATTTCGCTGATCTTCTCGTCTCGGATTCTGTGATCGTGGAACTCAAGTCGGTCAGGGAATTCGGCGATGCGCATGCTGCTCAATGCCTTAACTATTTGAAGGCAACTGGGCTGCCGCTTGCCTGCTGCTCAACTTCGGCAAGCCCCGTGTCGAAGTAAAACGCTACCGACTATAGCAGAGTGGGATTTGACCACAGATGAACTCAGATAGACACGGATGAAACGAACAGAAGCCCGTCGTGGGTAACCGACGAAGCGAGACACTCACTTTCAAGACAATCAAACGCAATGAAAACTCAACACCTACCCTCACTCGCTATCTGTGTTCATCCGTTTTCATCTGTGGCCAAATTGCATCTATCATTCGTTCTTGCGGCCATTTTTCTTTTGTCGCATTCATCAATCTGCGCGGCCGCGCCGGCTGACAAGCCGATGAATGTGCTGTTTCTGGTTGCCGATGATTTGAACAG
>DNPC01000572.1:3698-4225 GCA_003501565.1 Planctomycetaceae bacterium
CTGGTTGCCGATGATTTGAACAGCTGGATGTTGGAAGAAGTGGATCGCTATGCGGGCAAGGTGGTCGCGCCAAATCTTCGCAAGCTCGCCAGCAGTGGAGTGAACTTCACGCGAGCCTACACCGCCGCGCCGGTTTGTTCGCCATCTCGCACTGCCTTCTTTTCGGGTGTCGCCCCCTGGAAAACGGGTATTTACAACAACGCACAAATCATCAATGAGAGCGAGGCACTCAATCAGGATGCCGTGCTATCTCTGGCCGGGTTATTCAAGAAGAGTGGCTATGGCACTTACGGTTACGGCAAAATCACCCACGGCTGGGACCAAAGAGAGCACTGGGACGATAAAGTCGGCCACAAAAGGGATCCGGCTCCTCCCGGAGCACCCTTGGCCAAAATCAGCGGTGGCGAGCAGGACTGGGGAATCATCCACCTCACTGAAGAACAAATGAATGACACGGGCGGGGCAAATAGGGCCATCGCTGTTCTGGAGAAACAACACGACAGACCATTCTTCCTGGCCTACGGCTC
>DNPC01000572.1:4296-4931 GCA_003501565.1 Planctomycetaceae bacterium
TTCCTGGCCTACGGCTCCTTCAATCCCCACATGCCCTGGTATGTCCCGAAAAAGTACTTCGACATGTACCCGATTGATCAGATTGTTCTTCCTGAACTGAAGGACGATGACCTGGAAGATCTGCCTCCCTTAGCCAAAGCGGTGAGTAACGGGATCGGGAGCTTCGCTGACAAGGTCATCAAGGCGGGTAAACACAAAGAAGCGGTTCAGGCTTACCTGGCCACGACGACCTATGTCGACACACAGATGGGACGCGTTCTCGATGCACTCGAGAAAAGCCCGTACAAGGACAACACCATTGTCGTCTTCCTCACTGATCACGGCTTCCATCTGGGCGAAAAACATCACTGGCAAAAAACCACACTCTGGGAAGAGGGAACTCACACGTTGTTGATGTTTCGCGCGCCCGGAGTCACTGAAACCGGAGGCGTGTCACAGCGCTTCGTGTCCCTGCTGGACATTTACCCCACCCTGGCGGAGCTCTGCGGTCTGACGCCGCCCGCGACAATCGATGGACGCTCGCTGGTTCCGCTGCTCAAAGACCCGATGGCTCCCTGGCAAAGCACGGCTATCACCGGATTGTGCCATAAGACCAAAACGGACCTTGCCTACATCAGCATCCGCCATGAACTCGG
>DNPC01000572.1:5003-5220 GCA_003501565.1 Planctomycetaceae bacterium
ATCAGCATCCGCCATGAACTCGGACGCTATACCCGTTATGGGGCCGATGAAGAAGAGTTCTACGACTCCACCAAGGATCCTCACGAATGGACAAATCAGGTTGCCGACCCGGAATACGCTGCAACCGTCAAGAAACTTCGCGCCCTGGTCCCAGGTTTCGAAGACGCCGCCCAACCGCTTCCCTCTGCCTTGACCCAAAAGCGTCGGGGAAACCCAA
>DNPC01000313.1 GCA_003501565.1 Planctomycetaceae bacterium
AAAAGCACCTCGCTATCGCTAAACTACGCCCGGCTCGGAGGTCTTTTGACACCTTTTTGGCACCTTACGATTCTCCGAGATTGGCCGGAAAACCGCGTTTCGCCTGCGTTTTCATTGGTCAGCCCTGGTGGCGGAATTGGCAGACGCACCAGACTTAAAATCTGGGGTTCCGTAAGGAGCGTGCGGGTTCAAGTCCCGCCCGGGGCAATAACAACCGCTGGTGAGTCGCAACTGGCTGAAACTCAGCGCAATTCCCGTTCACCTCGCAGTTCACCTTTTTCGGCTTTTGACTCCAGTCGATGGCCGCTATGAAGTCGACTGTCCACTACGGCTGGCTTCCCGGTCTGGACTCGCGGATCGCAATAGCTACTAGCTTTTCTGAACGGAGTGAAGAGAAACTTCCACCGCTCGCCGAGCAAGGTGAGCAGTATCATCATTCCGCCTGCTAAAGCATGACGATCAGGTGAACCAGTGCCCGCCTGGCAACCTTCCCACAGGCAGCGTCCCGCTCAACGACCTGCAACAGGTACCGGCCGTGGAAGTCCACGTCGTCGGCTGACCCCGTGCAGGCCGGCTGGCCGATAGTGCCAGCGCCAGAATCGAATTCAAGCGGCGACCTATGCCAGAACCCTCACAACTGACACAGAGCGAATGCCTGCCGCGAAAGCCAATTTGCCACCTGCTTCTCTGGATCGCTACTTTCTCCTGGCCTGCCAGCACTCATAATGCGCACCGAGGAGTACAGACGATGTCGACAATAAATTATCGGCCGGAAATCGACGGACTGCGAGCATTCGCAGTGGTCCCCGTTATCGCCTTCCACATCAACCCAAGTAAACTTCCCGGTGGATTTATCGGAGTCGATGTGTTCTTTGTCATCTCTGGCTATCTGATTACCAAGATCATAAGTAAGGAGATGGACGCAGACACCTTCTCTTTTCGCGCATTTTGGGCCCGTCGAATACGCAGAATTCTTCCAGCGTTGCTGTTAGTTACGGCATGTACTCTGCTGTTTTCCTTTTTTACGATTCCGCGCCTTGAGCAACAGTTAGTAGGTGTGCAAGGCTTGATGGCCCTTGCTTCATTGGCCAACATCTACAGTTGGAAATCAACGGGTGACTACTGGGGCCCCACGGCAGAAGACTCTCCATTTCTTCATACTTGGTCATTGTCTCTCGAAGAACAGTTCTACATTGTCTTCCCTGCCTTGCTCTGGATCTTCTCGTCCCGGAAGGCGGTTGTGATCCCCCGCGTCATTGGGCTTCTAGTTGCGTTCAGTTTCTGTCTCTTCTCATGGTGGAAGACAGCTGATCCAATGGCGGCGTTTTACTTACTCCCAGCGCGAAGCTGGGAGTTGCTGGTCGGAGCGCTGATTGCAATCTTGCCAAGTAAATCGCATTCAGCAGGAAGAGCGCTAAACGTACTTGGCTCGCTGGGCCTTTGCATGATTATTGTGGCATACTTTTGCATCAACACTCTTGATCATGGTCTAGCTTTGGGCGTAATCGGCGCAGCTTGCATAATATCGTTCTCTGATTCTGGTGCTTGCCACAGACTGCTATCCAATCCTGCCATCACTCACATAGGCAAATTGTCTTACTCGCTGTATCTTTGGCACTGGCCGGTTTTGGTCTTGTCAAGACGCGCCGGCTATGCATGGCAGGGGACACGCTCGTGGATTATGTTAGTCTTGTTGACGTATGCGCTTAGTTTATTGACTTATACTTTCGTCGAAACGCCCTTTCGGCGGCGCGAAAGCACACTCAAGCCGATATTTCTTGCATTTATGATTTCCCTCGCCGCAGCTAGCGGAATGGGGTTCATTCAAAGGGCGTATGACACCTCCACATATGAGCACCCGCTGTGGGTTGAATACAATTGCAGCCCACGGTGGGCACCATCAAATAGCTCATCGTTTTTCAATGTTGATATCAGCAATCCGTTTTACTCAAGAGACGTGTTTATCACGGGGACGGGCATTCGAGTCAATTGTGAGAACAGCCCGCCTCGCGTTGTAGTGCTCGGAGATTCTCACGCGACAATGTGGTCAGACGCAATTGTCAGTGTGGCAACGGAAATGCAGATTCCAGTGTCTCTTTACGTTATGAACCGAAACGAAAGTCCATTCTTTCGTATTCCGATAGTTCGAGGGCATGGCACAAGAAACCTCACATCTGAAGAAAAGTATGCTTTCGACAAGATGCGTTATCATGCGCTGCTTGAGGCCAAGCCAGACTTAGTGGTGATAGCGGCACGCTGGCATAGAGATATCAAATCAAGCTCTTTCGATCTGCTCAGCTTGCTTCGTGCGAAGGCAATTCCAGTCCTTCTCATCGAGGACCCCCCGGAAATTGACATGCCAAGCAGGAACTTGCTTCAACACCTCGCTCACCACGGACAGTTGAGCGGCAGTTCGATTGCATTACCTGCCAGAACCGTGCAGGACATGAAACGCGGAGTGCTGCAACAGCTAGTGGAACGGTATGACAACGTAAGTGTGCTTTCTACGGCTGACCTGTTTCTAAGTGGTGAGGAAGTGTTGGTCGTTGAAGACTACGCTCCTCTGTATCTGGACGATGATCATGTGACCGTACAGGGTGCCCGCAGAATTGTTCCTCGACTGCGTAGCGCTATAGAAAGGGTGTTGGACGCCCCGCCGTCCTTGTAAGGGTGGCTCACTCAAAGATGGTGTAAGTGGGTCAGACAGTCAAAG
>DNPC01000076.1 GCA_003501565.1 Planctomycetaceae bacterium
GGAGCCGTCCCGCTCAGAACCACCGACCAACCTAGTGCCGCCGATCGCGACGCATTGGTCGCGACCAACTTCGTCGTCAACAACGACGGCACGTTCTACCCGGCGATCGAGGCCAGCTACACGGCTCCGCGGACATCGCTGGCAAAGGTCAACGACGGCAACTACTGGTACCTGCTGCACCCGCCCAACCGCTGGACCAGCCAGGGCTCGCCGAACAAACAGGATTGGCTGTCCGTGGACTTCGGCACGCCCCGAACCATCCATACGGTCAAACTGTATGTGCTCGACGATACGATGCGCAACGACAGCCCCATCGCGCCGCCTGAATCCATCAAACTGGAATCGTGGTCCGGCGGCGCATGGGAAGAAGTCAGCTTCCAGGCGTCCAGCGAAACAATCTCCGGCCATCGCCCGCACACGCTGACCTTCCAAGCGATCAACACGCAGAAACTTCGAGCCACTCTCACACACAGCGCCGCCGGCCCTTCGGGCCTGACCGAACTCGAAGCGTGGGGCGACGTCAAACTGCCGCTGGAATCGTTGCCACACCCGTCTAGCAACCTGGCCTACAACGACGGCGGGAGTGAATTTCCCAAAGCAACCGCCAGCTACTACGACCGCTTCGGCGGAGTCCCCAAGTCCGCCATTGATGGTCGCACCAACTTCCTGGCAACTCCGACGAATCGCTGGACGAGCTACGAGTCTCCGAACAAAGTCGACTGGTTAGAAATCGACTTCGGCAAGCCGGTGGAATTCCACAAAGTCGATCTCGCCATCTACGACGACCGAGGCGGCCTCCAGCGCCCAATCAAGTACGACTTCGAGTTCTGGAACGGCGAAATGTGGCAACCGATTGAAAACGTCCAACGCCAACCGAAAGAACCCGTCGGCAGCCAATGGAACTCAGCCACGTTTAAGTCGCAGAAGGCAACCAAACTTCGAATCCTCTTCACCAATCGAGATCGCGCCCGCAGCGGCGTGACCGAAGTCATGGTTTGGAGCGCGTCCTCAGACTAAAACTAAATTAGCGCCCTCCCTGATGGCGTTGATGAACGCATTAAGCGTGGAAGGTCAGATTTTCGACTATCGCTGCAAAAATTTGTCAGGCGTCCAGTGCCTCGCTTAGCGTACGCATTGTTTCGGCCTGCTTTCTTTGCACCAACGCCTTTGCCTTTGCTGCTTTCTCTCGAGCTGCTTCGGGGGCCGTTGCTAATTTGAGAACGGCTGGCACGATGCGTTGTTGCTCTTCTTCTGAGTCATGATCGAACAGCCAGTCGCCCAATCCGATGTCTTCCCACATGTAGCCTTTGCTGGTTTGCTCTCCAAACCTGCAGACAATTGCGGGAATTCCGTGCCCGATACACATGATGGGAGAGTGCATTTCGTTGCCAAACAATCCTGCGCTGCGGACATACACGCTGACCGCTTCTCCGGTTAGCCAATAGTTCGGTCGCCAGACCACACGATCTCGAATCTTCGCAGGCAGCTTGTCGTACAACATCTCCTTTCCGACCGCCATCTGTGTCCGGTCTTCCGGGCAGATCAAAATCTTTAGGTCGGTTTCATCGACGACGCGCTCGATTGCAGTTCGTAAAGGGGCGTGGTCTTGCTCTTTCATCGCTTCGTTGCGAGCATGTTTGATGGGGTCAAAGGTTCGACCTTTCTTAATCGTCCAGTACGGCGTGTAACGCAATCGGGGGATGCAACAAAGAAATTTCCCAGCTTCCAACTGGTTTGCCGCCAGAAACTCTCTTGCCTTTTGCGGGTCGCGCAGGTCACAGGCAAACGCACCGTCGGGACCAAATTCCATGACGGGTGATTTTGCCCCCAACGACTTTGCCAACTTCAGCGACTTGCTGTCACGAAAGTACACGAATCGCGAGTCGGACAGCACTTGGATCGAGCGATCCATCGCGTCCTGAGATCGAGCACTGGTGGCGGACGATTTTTTGCGGGGAAACGTGATGCCATAGATACCGTAGGGCTTGCCGGTTTCCTGCTTCCAGCGGATCAAGTCTCGCTCCGCTACGATGGATGCACCGCTACCGTGCAGCAGGAAGTCGCATTTTTCAAACGCGCGTCGCAACTCTGTGCTTCCTTGTTTGGCGATTGTTAATCCGGGAAACTCCTTCAGCAGCAACTGCTCAACGCCGTTGTCAACACTTGATGGCCACAACGTGATCCTCGCTTCGGGCAGATGTTTGCGAAGAATGCTGAGCACACCCGGCGTATGCGCAATATCGCCGATATTGACTGTCTGCCATGAAGACCGCAGCAGGATCCTGGGTGGAGACTTGGACTCCGTAGTTTCCGCTAAGGCTGAATTCAACGTTGCTGCCAACGCAGCACCACTCGAGATATTGAGGAATTCTCTTCTACGCACCACACGGCTCACTCTTGTTGGACACTTATGAATCGAAACTGCGCACGCCCGCTTACTCAATGACAACGTTCTCGTTGGATACGAGAATCGTTGAGCGGGTCCAGTCGATGAAATTCTTTTCGTCTTCAAAGAAAATCTTCACGTAATCTTTGGCTTTCTCCGTGGACCAGTCTCGGAGGAGTGCCTCTTCGCTCTCGACCCAAAGTTCTGCGATTCCGTCGAAGGGTTCAACCAGTCCCGTGCGAGGGCCAACCACAAGGTCTCGACCGGATGATTCGACAGGTAAGACCTGCACGTAGCGTTTAACGCCAGGTGTTTGAAAGGCATCAGCTGGCGCAGCCTGAGGATGTTTCTCCCCCAGTAAGCCTGGAAGTCGTCGCGGCTTAACTGGGGTTGCCGTCGCATGAGATAACTGATTCTGATCATTGCGTCCTCGAAAGTCGAAAGAAAGGTCAGCGGTACTAGAAGGATACCGCTGCAAGAACCACACGACTACTTGCTCAACACACGACTCCTGCTCAACACACGGCTGACGAAGTCCACCTGCATTCTGCGGAGCTTGGGCTCCCGAAATTCAGGCCCGCCATGTTTGGCTCCCTCGATGATGTGCAACTTGCAATCCACGTTCATTTTGCCGAGCGCTGCGTGAAGTGCCTTGCTTTGATTCAGCGGTACGGTTGGGTCATCACTTCCGTGGATGATAAAGAACGGTGGGTCGTCTTTGTCGATGTAGGTGATGGGATTCACCTGCCGGATGCCATCCTTGTTCTCAAGCACTGTACCACCGCCCAGAAGTTTGGATTCGGGAGACCCGTCGCGATTGTGTTTCTCATAGCCCTTGGCCGTTACGAATAGTTCAAAATCCGTGGGACCATACAAGTCGACCACCGCTTGCACTTGACTGGACTGTTTGGGCCAGCCCCCGCTTCCTTCCAGTTCTTCGACTCCTCCTGAAGTTCCGACAAGCGCGGCCAGATGACCGCCTGCAGAAGCCCCTCCGACGGCAATGCGGTCCGGGGCGATCCGATACTTGTCAGCATGAGCACGCAGGTAACGAATCGCGCACTTACAGTCTTCAATCTGTGCTGGAAAGGGAGCTTCACCAGTCAATCGATACTCAATCGTGACGCTCACGAATCCGCGCCGGACGAATGGCACCATCGAATAGATACCGCTCTCCTTCCTGCCGCCCTGCCAGCCACCGCCATGAATCCAGACAAACACGGGCGCCGGTTCTTGCGAATGTTCCTTCGGCGACAACACGTGCATCGTCAAGTCGCGACCACCGCCTTTGCCGAAGACAACATCTTCTTCGATGGACACGTCCTTCGGAATCTTTGGCATATTCTCTTTGGCTTGGTTCCGATTCTCTTGACCTGTCGCGAGACTCGATAGGCCGGGCAGTACCAAGATGGCGAGTACAGTAAGTCGTTTCATGGAAAGCTCCGATGGTGTCCAGTAAGAGTGTGAAGGATCAGTGCAAACCGTACCGGTTCATTTTGTAGTGAAGGGTACGGACGCTTACGCCGAGTGTTTGTGCGGTTCGTTCTCGATGACAATCACTCGCAGCAAGTGCAACTTGTATCGCATTCTTCTCGGCGTGTTCTACGGCATCGGCCAGCGTCACAATGACGTTGGTCTCACCATTCGGCTTGCGGGCCAATTCGGCTGGCAACTCAGCAGCTGATATCCGATCGCCTCCCGTCGTGACCACCAAGCGTTCAATGACATTTCGGAGCTGGCGGATGTTGCCGGGCCAGCTTGCAGAGATCAAAACATCCATCGCTTCTGCATCGATTGCTTTTTTGGGACGACAATGACGTGTGCAAAAATGGCTGAGAAAGTGGTTCGCAAGCAGCGGAATATCATCACGTCGCCGTCGCAGGGGTGGGACTTCGATCGGTACGATGTTTAGCCGATAAAATAGGTCTTCACGGAATGTGCCGTCGTTGACAAGCTGCTGAACATCGCGATTGGTCGCCGAAACGATGCGAGCGTCGGATTCCAGTGGCTCCTCGCCGCCAACACGCGCGAACTGACCAGTTTCCAGAACTCGCAGCAAATCGACCTGACTCTTGGCCGGAATCTCCGTGATCTCATCAAGGAATAGCGTGCCCGCTGCTGCTACCTCAAAGCATCCGGGCTTTTGCCGAGACGCTCCCGTGAACGATCCTTCCTCGTGACCGAAGAGTTCGCTTTCCAGCAGCGATTCAGGAAGAGCGCCGAGATTGACGGCGACAAACGGATTCGCGGATCGGTCACTCAAGTCGTGAATGGCGCGGGCAATCAGTTCCTTGCCGGTTCCGCTCTCGCCCTGAATGAGAACCGTTGCATCTGTGTCGGCAACCTGTCGAACCTGCGTGAGCACTTCCTTGAGTGCTCGGCAGTTGCCAACGATTCCGGAGACTTCACCGACTTCGGCAAGCTTGTCACGGAGCTGCCGATTTTCTGTTTGAAGTTGATGATGTTCTCGTGCTTTGGCGACCTGCTGCCGAATCAGATTGAGGTCAACGGGCTTGGTGATGAAGTCGAACGCTCCGCGACGCATGGCATCGACCGCTGTTTCGACGGTACCGTGCGCGGTAATGACAATGGCCGTTGTACCGGGCCGTCGTTGCTGCACGAGCGACACCAGCTCCAATCCATCGCGATCACCGGGCAGCCTGACGTCGGCGATCACAAGCTGAAAATTGCCTGCGTCGAACTTGTCAATTGCCTCATTGACCGTCCCTGCGGTCGCGATGTCATCGGCCAGTTCTTCCAGCCCCTTTGATAGTCCAGAGCGAATGTTTGGCTCGTCGTCGACAATCAGAATGTGAAACGCTTCGTCCATTTAATGTCGCTCGTCTGCTGTTCTCTAATTCGGTAATGATGTCGGCAAGATTAACTGGAAGACGGCTCCAGACTCTGAGGGTTGGATGTCGAGCGTGCCGTTGTGTTGTCTGATTATCTTGTCGCATAGGGCCAGGCCCAGGCCGGTGCCTTCGCTCTTGGTTGTGAAATACGGATCAAATATCTTCTCGCGTAGTTGATCAGACACGCCAGGACCGGTATCGCTGATCCTAACCGACACATGAGCGAGCTCAGCGGTCGCCTCGATGCGGACGCGACCGCCGCCTGGCATGGCTTCAAGTGCGTTGACAAAGATGTTGAGCAGAACCTGTTCAAGCCGAACCTGGTCGACTGGCAGGTCACACGGAAGATTCGTCGAGAACTGGACGTTGACGTCAACGGACTGCGACGCCGCTTGAGGAAGGATCAGGTCAATCTGCCGTTGAATGAGCTCTCCAATGTTGACGGGGTGAAGATTCAGTCGGCCGAGGGATGCAAAATCGCGAAAACCCTCAAGGACGCCTCCGACACGAGCCATTTCAGTTTTGATGATTCGCAACAAGCCCTGAACTTCACCACATGAGTTGTCTCGTTCGAGTTGCTCCTCCAACAACTGCACGTGTAGCGAAAGGGCCGCCAGTGGGTTCTTGATTTCGTGATGCAATCCAGCGGCAAGTGAGCCAAGCCCCATATATCGCTCCATGCGGAGCATTCGATCTTCGGTCAGGACGCGCGCGGTCACATCACGGATCTGAAGGACAAACCCGATCTCCGCGCCGTCGACGTCGTTCAGCGTTTGACAGAACGTCCGCAGCACGGTCTTGTGGTCGTCGGACTTCATGGTGAAGTCGCGTGTCATTCCCGATGATCGCTCAATCGTCCATTGGTTCCGAAACTCATCGAGTGGAACATGGACAGAAACTTCACGGAGAGACCGACCGACGCAGTCGCCAGCAGGACGCAACATCTCAAGTCCGCGCCGATTGATGCTGGTAACGATTCCGTTCAAATCTGTCGTGATCACTCCCTGTTCCATACTGCTGAGTATGTCTCCAGCATGCGCTTTGATGTCTCTGAGCGACTGCTGAGATGTCCGATAAGCACGCGCAAGAAAAGCAATGGCAATTCCCGTCAAGACAACATGAATCACGACCAATATGGTCAGTCGAAACTGCCAGCGTAGTTCATCAGCCAGAAACTCGACCGGCGCAGTATCCTCCCCCGGCAGCGTTCTGATGAGTTCTTCAATAATGACCTGTTCTCGAGCAAAGTCATACAGTTCCCAAAGAGTGATCGCTAGCGCGGTAACGCACAGCAGCAACAGCCCGAGAACTACTGCGCGATAGCTTCTCCAACTCTCCTGAGTCTCCACTCGAAACATGACGGGCTCTTAGGTCCTGTTTTTACGGTTGCTGATTTACGGTATCGCTCTGCAAATTGCCTGCCGACACGCAAATGGACGATTATTGAGCACATACGAGCGCCGACAACCCATCGTCCTGCAGTGTCTTGCAGAGACTCTGCAATTCTTTGCATGTCCACCCGGGCCGGCTCTTCTACCTTCTTGTCCTGAAGTGGAAATTCCCGTGCAAAGTCGAGTGTGATTCCGGGGGACGAAGTTCGGCACAAACGTTGCGTCGGGGCTGGCATCTCCGAACTGCACAGGGGCCGAACTTCGTTGGTCTTTAGACGTTCTTCTGGCGACCATTCACAACATGGACTCTCACTCTTCAATCATGAACGACACGCAACCCGATCAGAATCATCCATCGCAACTGGCTGACGACAGTACAACCGCCGAAAAACCTACCAATGGTCTGAAGGGATTGAAGCACTGGATGTACGACCTACGATCTGGGTTCATGGTTGCGATGGTTTCATTGCCATTCTCGATGGGAATCGCGATCACTTCCGGCGCTCCGCCAATTACCGGCGTGATCTCAGCAGTCATCGCTGGATTTCTCTTGCCGTTTCTGGGCGGTTCCTACGTAACTATCAGCGGACCTGCCGCCGGGTTGGCTCCGGCATTGTTCAGCGGCATGATCGCCTTGGCCACTGCTGAAGTCGGCAAAGAGGTTGCTGCGGGCAAGACCACGCAGGAGCTACTCCAAATCGGTTATCCCCTCGTGCTTGTCGCGATTTCGATTGCCGGTGTCTTGCAAATCGTCCTCGCGCGGTTCAAGGTCGCTCGATTGTCGGCCATGTTCCCTGCGGCAGCCATCGAAGGCATGCTTGCCGCGATTGGGTTGATCATCATGGTTAAACAGTTACCGCTGCTTTTCGGCGTTGATTTTGAAGCTCATCATTTCTGGGGCATGATCATCGAGATACCTGAACACCTCAATGAGATCTATGTGCCCGCGATGGTCACTGGGGTTGGCTGCACAGTCGCACTGTTCATTCTGAATGCACTGCCGTTCAAATTCCTGAAAGTCATGCCGCCTCCTGTTTGGGTATTCATCGCAGGCAGTCTCATTTCTCAAACGATCTTTCATATCCCAAGCGAACAGTTCACTCACGAACAGCGCGAAGCCAGAGAACTCATGAAACGGCAACTCACCTCAGAGCATCAGGCTCTTGTTGTGAGACTGGATAACGAATTGAAGGCGGACCTGGGAACGCAGGAACTCACGCCAGAGGAGCGTTCCGCCATCGGCAGCTTGCACGCGCAACTCGAAACGGAGCTTCGCAATAGCGAGTTGAGCAGTGAACAGCTCGCCGCCATTGTAAAAATGACAACGGAACTGACGCCTGAGCAGATTGAAGAGTACGAAGAGCGACCGCATCTGGGATACTGCATCAACATTCCCGAGAACCCGCTGCGTGGCATTCAACTGCCTCGCTACGACCGGATTATCAAGTATCCACACACATGGATCGCATTGGCTTATGTGGTGTTCGTGCTATTGCTGATTGACGCCACTGAGTCGCTGGCCACGATCGTCGCCGTTGACAAGCTCGATCCGTTTAAGCGTCGCTCCGACCCGGACGGGACACTTCAAGCCATGGGTGGATGCAATCTGGCATCGAGTGTCGTGGGCGGCCTGACAATCATTCCGGGAATCGTGAAGAGCACAACCAACATCATTGGAGGCGGACGCACGCTATGGGCCAACTTTTTCAATGCGATCATGCTGTTGGTGTTCATGTTCCTCGCCCGACCGCTGATCAATCAGGTTCCATTGGCAGTGCTGGCATCTATTCTGATTTATGTCGGCTGGAAGTTATGTGGCCCGCGTGTTTGGCGAAAGACCTCGGCCATCGGTGTTGAGCAGCTGGCTGTATTCCTAATCACAATGATCGTGACTGTGTCGTCAGACTTGCTGATTGGTATTGGCGTCGGAGTTCTGGTGAAGCTGCTCATGGACCTATCACTGATCGGCTTGGCGAATCGGCTAGGAGGCCAGAAGCGTAACATCGGAATCTGGCGTTCGATCAGGGCGGCATTCGCCAATCCGGTCACCAGAACAGAGTTCGATCGCACCGTTTACGATTTACATTTTGAAGCACCGCTGCACTGCTTTAACCTTACCCACGTCATTCGTGAACTGCAGAAAGTTCCCGACGAGACCGAGGTATTGCGTCTGCACTTTTCCCTTTTGGCAAACGTTGTTGATCACACCGCCGCTGAAACAGTGTTCCACTACCTTGAGGACTACAAACTCAGCGGGGTCACTGTCGAACTCATCGGCTGGGAACGGCTCACACCGCTTTCGGAGCACGAACAGGCGATTCGCATTGGCCTGGCGCAGCGACCACAGTCAACTGTCGGCGCGATCTAGCCGGATGACGATTGATTCGTTCGGCGACGAGTTGTATACCCGTCGCGGTGACTGTTATCGGAACTCAGTCAACCCTGCCGCGAATCTTGCGGTACTCGTTGGGAGTCAGGCCAGTGACGCGTCGGAATTGTCGACTGAAGGCGCTTTGATCCGAATACCCGGCGTTGTGCGCAATGTTGATAATGGGTTCACTTGTTGTTTGCAGTTGCGTCCTAGCCAAGTCGATGCGTGATTTCAAGAGCCATTGCCCTGTCGTCAGACCAAACGCGATTTGCATTCTTCGATCCAACTGAAAACGGGAGAGGTCCGACAGCTCAACCAACTCCTGAACCTTGATGGATCGTGAAGGATTGTTGCGCACGTAATCCACGACCTGAACAATAGACTCATAGTCGCTGCCATCTTGTCTGGGACTACCCAAGTCGCGTGAAACGCCTACTAATCCGACGATTCTCCCGCCTTTGTCGGTAAGCGGGTGTTTGTTCGTGATGCACCAGCCTACATCAGCAGACGCGTAAATGTGTAGCTCAAGCTGCCCGGTCAGCGGACTCCCGGAATCCAGCAATTGACGATCCTGTTGGGCGAACGACGAACCCAACGGCGCGATCAGCACCTCTTCAGGCGTGCGACCTATCAGTTGCGATTTCCTCTTGAGCCCGCAGCGGTGCACCAGCGTCTCGTTCACAACCAGGTACTGCCCCTTCGCGTTCTTGATAAAGAACACCGTATCGTGGAAGTGATCGAAAATCGCCTCTCCGGTGAATGGGGCATTCAGCTGACCCAGCAGCTTGCGAACGTCGTTCTCTTGTTTCATAGGCATGTCCATCATTGTGCGCATTTTCAAGTGCGTCTTCAACACTCTGGCAAGACCGGGCCGTGGACGCGGATAAAATAGGCCATCAGCAAACGGCCAAGAATTTGATAATCCTCAATCATTTCTGGAACACGAAGGAATAGCCTACACGATGATCAACGCATCCATCTTCCAGGGTTGCATTCCCGCCCTGATGACCCCGTGTACGGAGGATCGCAGCATCAACTTTGACGGCTTGGTCGCCAAGGCTCGTCATCTGATGGAACAGGGCATGACGGGGGTCGTCTACTGTGGATCGATGGGCGACTGGCCGCTGTTGACCGATGCTCAGCGTCAGGAAGGCGTCGCGAAACTGGTGGAGGCAGAAATTCCGGTTGTTGTCGGCACAGGAGCCCAGAACAGTCGACTGGCAGTCGAGCATGCAGCCCATGCGGCGAAGGTGGGTGCGGCCGGGCTGATGGTCATTCCACGAGTGCTGTCACGCGGCACTTCTCCGGCTGCTCAGCGAAATCACTTTGCCGCAATTCTCTCGGCGGCTCCAGAGACTCCGGCGGTGATTTACAACAGCCCGTACTACGGTTTTGAAACTAAGGCCGACTTGTTCTTCGATTTGCGAGCCGAGTTCCCCAACCTGGTCGGCTTCAAAGAATTTGGTGGTGCCGATTCGCTGACTTACGCCGGAGAGTTTATCACCAGTGACGATGACAACGTCGTGCTGATGGCTGGCGTTGACACGCAGGTTTACCACGGCTTCGTCCGCTGTGGCGCAGTTGGCGCTATCACAGGAATTGGCAACTGTTTACCGGCTGAAGTGCTGAAATTTGTGGAGCTGTGCTCAGCCGCAGCCACGGGTGATGTGGAAGCGAATCGCTTTGCACTGGAGCTCTCCAATGCGTTCACAGTGCTGTCTCGATTCGACGAAGGTCCCGATTTGGTGCTGTACTACAAGTACCTGCTTTTCCTGCAAGGCGACACCGACTACCAGTACCAATTGAATGCGAGCGATAAACTCTCGGGGTCGCAGAAGCTGTTTGCCAAGAAACAACTTGAGCAGTTTCAAGCATGGTGGGCTGCCTGGCCGGGCAAGGAATACGTTACAGACACCAAGAGCTAAGTTGCCGCCCGCCACGCATTTCGGAATCGACATACATGCACGTTATTGACTCACACACGGAAGGCGAACCGACCCGCATCGTCGTCTCGCGCGGACCCGATCTGGGCTCTGGACCGCTGAATGAGCGATTGACCAGGCTTCGCGAACAGGCGGATCACTTTCGTCGCTTTGCGATCAACGAACCGCGAGGTTGGGACGCTGTGGTTGGTGGGCTGCTGTGCGAACCGACAGACGAGTCCTGTGCAGCAGGGGTTATCTTCTTTAACAATACCGGTTACCTCGGAATGTGCGGTCATGGCACCATTGGTCTTGCCGTGACGCTTCATCATTTGGGTCGCATTGGTCCTGGAACGCACAAGATTGAAACGCCGGTCGGAATCGTTCGGGTTAAGCTGATCGACGCGCATACTGCCAGCGTTGACAATGTGCCCAGCTATCGTTTCAGGAAAGACGTTTCGTTACATGTTGACGGACTTGGTGATTTGAGTGGCGACATTGCCTGGGGCGGAAACTGGTTCTTCTTGATTGACGACTTCTGCGTTCCGCTTGAGCGCAAGAACCTGTCGCAGCTCACCGATGCCAGTCAACGGATCATGGCGGCGCTGAAGTCGCAGAGTATCACCGGCAAGGACGGGGCGGAAATCGATCACGTCGAGTTCTCCGGACAAGCTGAACAGCGCGACGTTGACAGCGTCAACTTCGTGATGTGTCCTGGTGGTGCCTACGATCGATCACCCTGTGGAACGGGAACGAGCGCAAAGTTGGCTTGTCTGGCTGCAGATGGCAAGCTGGCGGAAAATGCCACCTGGGTACAACAGAGTGTTTGTGGGGGAACGTTTCGCGCCAGTTACCGCAGTGCCCCACCGGTTGATAGTGAACCCGCGATTTTACCCACGATCGTAGGCGGCGCGTTCATCTGCAGTGACGCAACACTTGTCGGTCAGCCGGGCGACCCGTTTTGCCATTCTGTTATTTGTGGAGCCAGATAAGGCGTGGCCAATACAGAAACCGTAATTGTGGTTGGCGGCGGAGTCATTGGCATTGCCTGTGCCCACTATCTCCGCCAAGCCGGTTTGGACGTGACGGTTGTCGACCAAGGCAAGATCGCGCAGGCCTGCTCACGCTCCAACTGTGGCTACATTTGCCCAAGCCATGTCCAGCCGTTAACGGAACCGGGAGCCTTTGGACTTGCGATACGATCGATGTTCAACTCGCAGTCGCCGTTTCGAGTCAAGCCGCAGTTGGATATTGGGCTTTGGCACTGGATGATGCAGTTCGCTCGGCGCTGCACACACGCTCAAGTGCTGCGTGCGGGCAAATCGTTGCAAACGATTCTTGATGCCTCGATGGAAGAATATCGGCGGCTGCTCCCCTCGCTTTCAGCGGAGACCGAATGGCGAGAAAATGGTTTGCTGTACGTGCTGCAAACGGAACGCGGATTAGAGGACTTTGCCCGGCATGACGACCTGACCACCAAGCACTTCGGCGTCCAATCGAAGTGTCTGTCCGAGACGGAGTTGGCTAATTTTGACAACGGGTTTGTTTCGGATTTAGCGGGTGCCTTTTGGTATCCAGGGGATGGATCGGTCAGTCCGGAAGGCTTGAATCAAGCCTGGCTCGCATCGACCCGAACGCAGGGTGTTGCTTTCATCGAAGACTGCCAGGTTCACTCTATCTTGAAAGACTCTGGTCGAGTCGTGGGACTGGAGACAGATCAGGGTGAACTGTCGGCTGATCAGTTCGTGTTTGCATTGGGGGCATGGTCGAAACGCTGGGCATCGAGCCTCGGAGGCTCCATTCCGGTACAGCCGGGCAAAGGTTATTCGGTCACGTTTGCGCGGCCGAAAAACGCACCCAAATATCCAACGCTGTTTCCGGAACATAAAGTCGGCGTGTCGCCATTTGAAAAAACGATGCGTCTCGGTTCGATGATGGAGTTTGCGGGCTACGACACGGCGATTCCTCCGGCGCGAATCGCACAACTGCGAGATTCTGCTCGGCCCTACCTCAAATGCGACGTTGACGGCGAAGCCATCGACACTTGGTACGGCTGGCGTCCGATGACCTGGGATTCGTTACCGATCATCGGGCGGGCCGGGGCGCTTTCCAACGTCTACCTGGCGACAGGACACAATATGCTGGGGCTGAGTCTGGCTCCTTCCACCGGACGTTTGATTTCGGAGATGGTCGTTGACGCTGATCCACACATTGCACCGGATCCCTATTCGCCAACTCGGTTTTGAAAAATGTGTTCAACTCTATCAGTGTTTTTCACGTCCGAATGGTTCAACTCATTTCGGCAAGCCGGAGCCACAAATGTTCAGTACCGTATTTCAACTGGGAGTCGCCATGAGATCGAATCCAATCAGAACTGTGAATTCCAATCTCGCTTCCGTGTTGCTCGTTTCCGTCTTCGCACTGAATGGAAACGCGTGTTGCTTCGCACAAGAAGAGGCTGGCAGTCAGGAACTGGGGCAAGGCCAGTCGACTTCGCAAGAGGCAGACACACGGAGTTCCGACGCAACTCAGGAAGAGGGCATTGACAAAGAAACCGACGCAATATTGAAAGTTGGTGATGCCGCACCGAGGCTGGTCATCGATCATTGGATCAATGGAAAGCCAGTCGAAGAATTTTCGAAAGACAAATTCTATGTCATCGAGTTTTGGGCTACCTGGTGCGGGCCGTGCATTAAATCGATGCCTCATTTGAACGAACTCGCAAAACAACACGCTGAGAATGGGCTCGAAGTCATCGCGCTGACCACCGCCGATTCGGCTAATACTCTCAAGGCAGTCCAAAAGTTCGTTGAAGGACACGGAAAGGATTTTGATTTTCGTTACGCCTTCTGCGAAACCCGGGAAATGTCGGAGTCCTACATGACGGCGGCGGGACAACAAGGCATCCCCTGTAGCTTTGTGATCGATCAGCAGGGCAAGATCGCCTACATCGGACGACCTGCGGATCTGGACTACGTGCTTTCTCGCGTTGCCCGGAAACAGTGGAATGGCAGAGCCGATGCGGAAGAGTTGTCGCGGATGAACGCGTCTATCGCCAACCTGAGAAAACTGGTCAACGATGATCCGGAGAAAGCGGCCGCCGTCGTCGCGCACGTTCAACGGGTAAATCCCAAGCGTGCCGCGGCGTTGGACTTCGTCTCCGCTCATGTTCATGTACTGTGCAAGCTGCGGAAGTTTGAAGAGGCGAGGAAAGTTGTGGAAGACTCACTTACACGCTGCAGGAAGAACAACAGCCTCGGCGAATTTTCAACGATCGTTGCCTTTCTGGGAAGCAAGGAACTTGATCCAGAGGGTGTCAACCGCGAGTTTGCATTGAAGACGCTCGACATGATTCACAGCGAAGTCAAGGAGGACCAGACCGGCCTCGCGATGGTCGGTCTTGCGTATCGAATTGCAGGTGAAACTGAGAAATGTGTCGCCTGCTTCAAGGCTGCAATTGCAATCACTTCAGATGAATCGATGAAGGCGATGCTGCAAAAGCAAGTCGAACTCCTCCAGGCCGGACAGCCAAAGCCGCAATCGAAGGCGAAGGAAGAACTCCAAAATCCGAGCAAGAAGTAGGCGAGCTATCATGTCATCCGTTCAGGTTCACCCCATTCTGGTTAGCGGGCAATGGCGTCCGGCAGATTGTGAGAGCACCTTTCAGGCCTCGGACCCATCGACATCATTTCCCATCGAGGACCAGTTTCCTCGTAGTCGCTGGAGTGATTGCGAAGCCGTGCTGGACGCGGCAACAACCGCATCGCGTCGGTTGATCGACACTCCGGCTGGCTCGATCGCCCGTTTTCTAGAAGCCTACGCTGACGGTCTGCAGTTCAACGCCGATGCCATCTGCGAGGCCGCCCAGCGCGAAACAGGATTGGCGTTACAACCACGTTTGCTGGACATAGAAATGCCGCGGACCA
>DNPC01000449.1 GCA_003501565.1 Planctomycetaceae bacterium
CTAGCGATTTCCGCCGTTGCAGTACCAGCCACATACACAGGTCCCGACAAGATCTCCCCGGCTGATAGACCTGTCGTTGACTCCCGCCACATCAGATACGGCTCATCATCGCGAATCACCAATACGTCATGAGCGTTGAATGCATGAGCGACAATTAAGTCGTCTGCCCATCCAATCGACTTGGAATCGCGTAGATTGAGCGGTGGACCATAATTGAGAAGGAGCTTCTGGACAGAGTAAGGATCATCTGGAGCCGCGATCTCGCTCGAAAGGCGGTTGTATTCGCGGATTCGCTGGCGTTGTCGAGCGATTGTCGCGTCCTTCAAACTCTGCGAACGAAAGTACCACTTCGGTTCTCGTCGGCCGGGAACTGTCACCCGCAGGATCGAGCGATTGGGATCGTAAAGAGCAGACGGAATAAACGGAGACCCTTTCCGCATTTCGGACATATCGTCTTGCAGTCCACGGCTGGCGCTCTTAATTCCACGCTTGAGCTGGTCAAATTGATCGATTCCAGCTTGGACATAGGCAGCAAGTGTGCTTTCACTGATCTGTTGTTTGCGAACGATCCCTCCCGGTGCAGCTCCAGGACTCCCCGGTGGACCAGGCTGCCCGCGTCCTTCATCCTCACTCATCCGGATATTGATGGCTTTCGAAGCTAGCCGCGCACCAATCGCACCATCAGAAAACTCAATTGCAGCCGCAATATCGATCGCTGAAATACCAAAGTTGAGACTTTGCGCGGAGCCCTGCGAGGCGAGTGTACTCATTGCAACTACCTCCCCCTGGCTATTGATAAGCGGGCCACCGCTACTACCCGGTGAAATCGCAGTATCAACTTGAATCCAATTGCCCAGCACCTCGCTTCGCCCAACATCCGACTCCATCGCCTCGGCCGATCGAATCGCGCTAACAATCCCTTGTGTCGCCGTAAACTCAAGTCCCTTGGGTGCTCCGAGCGCAATTACACGCTCCCCCTTTCGTGGAAGTTTGTCTGAGATGGGCAGGGGAGGGGCATCAGTTCGGTTAATCTTCGCAACAATAATGTCGCGCTGAGCCTCAATGATCAGCGTTTCGGTAATCTCGGCAGCGCGGCCATCGTTGAAGTACGCCATCGCTTTTCGCGCGCCAGCCAGCACATGGCAATTCGTAATGACGGTACCCTTGTCATCAATTACGAAACCGGAGCCCAGACTAAGTCCATCAACACCTTGCACCTCGATTCGAATTACACTCTTTTCGGCCTGCTCAATCACGTCAGCGAGCGATTGTGCTTTGACCACTGGGCACAAGACAATCAACGTGAAACCGAACACGAGTGCGTCGATAAATGCGTGAGATTTAGGCATGGGCGTCACTCGCGAGATATTGTTCAAGGCGGATACTCAGGCGCTATGAAGAACGCCATCCGAGACGACAAAGGAGATAAAGGAGCACCTGAACCGATTGTGTTTGACGGTGGCTATTGAGTTGCTCGAACGAACAAGGTGCGACTTTGCGAATCGCACACAACGACCTCTCCGAAGTCTATTTTTCTTGCAACACGATAAAGTGAACCTGTGTACGGAAAGCTCAGTGTGACTCGATTTTCCGAGCCGGCGATATCTAAACGACTGACGCCAAGACTACTAACAAGCGTCCGCATTTCCTGTTGAACTTCTTCGTACTCTCGTCCAATCAGTTTGACTTGGACACAGCCTTCGCCGCGATACTTGCTCGTCGGCTGAGACTCATTTGAATATCGCGAATCCGAAAGTGACGCGTTATCTGTCCGACTTCCAATTGAAGTTCCATCCACCGTGTTCGCTCCAACAAGGGCGTTCTTGGGATCAGAGCTGTGCGACGTTGATGCGGTTGTTTCGCTCGCGGATTTACCTGATTGCCACCTTTTTTGTGGCGAACTACTGCTACTTGAAGAGCTTGCGGATCTCGCTCGGTTTTGATCGGCAGGCTTGGATGCAAGGCTCTGATTTGGGCGATATGTGGGTGTTCGGCTAGGACTATTACTGGCATCGACAGCAACGATAGCAGACGGAGACCCACCGGTCCCACCAAAATCCTGCACGCGGCTTCGCGGAGTGATATCCATTGCCAACAGACGAGCGTCGACGCGTTGTTTGGTCGTTGATACAAGCTTGTCGACACCCGACGCAAGCGCTTTGGCAACTCGCGTTGCGGTACGCTGCACTTCATCAAGCGTATACGTTAATTCGTATTCCTTCGAAAACTCCTCGCGGATGTGCGTGACAGCCCACTCACGCATCACATCTGCCGCTTCGTTGGCTTCTTCGTAGTCATGAGCCATGATTGAAATTCGGCGTCCCGACTTCGAATGGTTGTCGGCCAGCTGATTGAGTTCATCACTGATTTTCTGCAACTTCTCGACGGTACGTACAACATCCGTTGTACCAGTCGCCGCCAAAGTGTTATTGATCCTTCGCTTGGAAGCAATAATTGAGGCACACGTTCGCTGTACATTCGATTCAGCCGGAGTCAATTCAACCACTGAGTACCGCAAGTGCTTGTCGATAGCATTCACTGCAGATTTCAGCCGAGCGTCGACCGTATACAGTTCATCATCGAGTGCAAAGTTCTCGTTGATTCGTCGGGACTCAGCCAACAGCTTGGCCTGCAGTGGTGATGCATCGTTAAGCAGTTGCTGTATTTCCTGTGCTACTGAGCTATCTTCGGTCATTGGGCAGGCAAGTGCCTGCATTGCCAACGTATCGAATTGAGGTGAAAGCTCTTGCAGCTCCTTCGCCGCCTTGCCGCGTGAATCGCCATCGCTCACCGTTTCGAGAATTGCAACATATTCCGCTAAGTTATTGGTTAACTTCTCTGCGATCGCGATGCCTGCATGTTCGCCATCTTCACTGCCACCACGAAATAGAAGAAACGCGCCGGTTCCACCAATCGCCAACATCACCGCTGCCGCCATGGCCGCCAAGCCCAACTTGACGGCGCGTTTACCTGTTGCTGGCTTGGAAGATCCTCCGTTGGCCCCAGCCAATCCGACAGCCTGAGGCATGGCCCCTTCGCCTGTGTCGCGTTTTCGTTTCTCTGGCTTTGCTGACGGCGGTTTGCTCAGTCGAGGCTTGGGCAAAAGCGGGATTTGTTCGAAGGGTTCAGCGGTGCCGGCCGCCGTGGCTTCCAATGCCGCCCCTTCACTAACGATCTCCGGTTCAATGATCTCCGGTTGATGGATCTCCGGTTCAAGTATTTCAGGTTCCGCAGGGCTGGCCGCAAGCGATGATGGTGTTGAAACAATCTTGGCTTTGAAGACAGGTTTGCTTGCAGCTGTTCGCGTCGTGTCGGATTGTCCAGCTGGATCGCCTACCGTTTTTTCGACGTTGGTCTCGAAGAGAAGTCCGCAAGCTGGACACTTAAGTGCGACTTTTGGGGAATTCCCAACAGCAAAACGGAGCACCAAGTTGCACTCGGGGCAAGCTGCGCTACCTTGCGGTTGACTCATTTTCGTTCTCCGCCTCTGAAAACTATCGATGCATTTGATCGACGTTCTTACACCACAACGGACTCAAAATTGTCAGAAGGGCCAGTTATTCAAATTCTAACAACTGCCACTGTCGATCCAAGCGAAAGTGGCTTGAGAGATGGACCACGAATGGTTTTTGTACGAAAAGAAGTGAAG
>DNPC01000454.1 GCA_003501565.1 Planctomycetaceae bacterium
ATTCGTTTGGTCGTCCGATCACCAACATGTCGCTTACACCCCGCGACGTGCAATCGGTCGGAATTCTACTTGGCGACAAGAAACCTGGCTCTTTCGATTTGCTCGTTCACTGGATTAGGCTCGAGCGATAGAAGGAAGCTCGAAGGAGGGTTCGGCATTCGACAGTCGTTAGAAGCGATCGCGGGTCCGTCGCAGATACTTCACGAGTATCAAATTAACTCATTATCTTCGAATCATTCACGTAGTGAGTTTCGAGCAGAAACCCCTAGAACTGCTACGGAGAAAGTCCCGTCAACGAGGATATTTCGCCACGTTGCAGTGCGGTAAAAAACGCACGTGTTGGCAAAGTACTGTGAGCATTGCTGCGTGGGAACCGTTTTCCCTCAGGTGCTGGACACTGTAAGAATTCAGACAATCGCTCAAACCCAACTTCCTCCAATTCCTCCAAGTCCAAAGTTAACAAGTCGCCTGTGCGGCCTGAAAAGTACGCGTTCACATCCTGCTGATAGGAAGCGTAGACGCGCGCATATCGCTCGGGACAAAACTTTGCGTCGCCGAACGTCATGCTGCGGAATGACAGCATCACCTCCATAAAGGCGCGTTCGAGTGGAGTAGAGTTTGCCCCCTGTTTTAATAGCTGAAGGCCTACAAACTGGCGTTCAACGGACTGAAGCCATTTGTTCATGTCCGTGCTGCGGAGCACGTTTATGAACAGACTGCCTGGATAGGCCTGGTCAACTCGCTTGATGATCGGCAAGCAACACACGGGGTAGTCAGCTAGCCCATCACAGATGTCCAGAATGTCAAGTCTATCATCGCCTTCGGCCAGTTGTTCATGGATTCGAATCAGGCGTTTGGGATTGTTATGCTCGTTTCCAGGCTCTTGGTAGATCTTGCCGAGATGCGCAGTTCGAATCCCCAGAATGCCTAACGCATCCGACATCGTCGCAGTCGCACACCTGGGCAAGGCGATTACGAAGATCTTATTGAAGGTGCGCATGCTTGAATTCTGAAACTTGCTTCGCTTCTACAGCAAATGGCGAGCTTTGATTTCCAAATACTGGTTGACCAATGAGGCGGTCAGCTTTTCCGGGAACAAGTCCAACGTGTGAGCGCCGCGGGCTTCGGCATTCCGTAGGACCTGGTTGCGCCAAAGCAAGAGTTGGCTAGCGGCGGCGCTACGGTACATTACGCTCGGGTCCGGACTTGGATTATCGGCTGCGTCAAAGATTCTATGATCTCTGAGGAGGACGAGTAGCGGCAAATGAGCGCCGACGAGGTTTTGTAGATAGTTTTGGATCTGATCCGCGTTGACCTGGTCCACCACATTTGAAACCAAGATTACCAAACTTCGGCGACGACAGTGTTGCGACAGGTACAAAAACGCTTGGTCAAAACGGCTTTGAACGAGCCCAGGAAACTGATTGAATCCAGCGTGCAACATCCGATTCATTTGTCTCCGGCCGCTAGCCGGAGGAACAAAGGTGTGGATTCGGTCTGAAAACGCCAGCATTCCGACCGAATCGCCTTGATCGAGAGCCACATAACTGAGCATTAAGGTCGCGTTTAACGCGTGGTCAAGCATGCTCAGCTGTGAGTGAGTGTTGGCCATCATACGGCCGCAGTCGAGCAAGAAAATCACACGCTGACTTTGGTCAGTTTGAAATTGTCGGACGGTTACCTTCTGACGCCGAGCGGTTGCGCGCCAATCGATATGCCGATAGTTATCGTCCTGTTGGTATTCGCGCAGTCGCTCAAAGTCGTTGTCTTGTCCGATTCGGCGAGTTCGACGAACGCCGATCTGACTTAAGCGATTGGTTCGAGCTAGTAGTGCGTATTCACCGATTTGTTTAATATCTGGGTAAACGTGTAAGGGAGACTTGCACGGAAGCACAAGTTTCCGTTTCCATAGCCTTAGCAGGCTTCGGCAGGTGAGGAAAACAGATTTGAGTTCATATTGCCCACGACGCGTCGCGACCAATTTCTGGTGCACTATACCGCTCTTAGCCGCTGGGATCCTAACGCGTTGGTGTTCCGGTTCAACTGTGACATGCTCGGGCGCATCTTCTGCCACGTCGACCGAGATCGATCGCGCCCCAAGGTTTTCAATCGTGAGCGTCGTATCATGCATCGCAGCAATTGAGGCGACTTTGGCCATTCGTCGCGATGCTCGCAGCCTTGTCTTGGCTGGCAAGGTAATTAGGTCGGCAGCCGCGACGAGCGATAGTGTCACGATGGGGACAAGTATCAACGCGATCGTCAATCGAGTGGCACCTTGCATCTGTATCGGAATAGCAAACAAGGCGATCAATGGAATTGGCAAGCACAGCCACAGCGTCGGGTAGACCCGCAGTGCAGCTAGGATGATGAAGACAAGTGCAAATCCACCGACCAGCGTCCACGGCGTGATGCCGAGATTTTCGATTAGAAAATAGAGCCCAGGGCTCTTCGATTCAGCGTTCAAGGGTGCCTCTAACTGGCTGAGGGCGATACTGGGGTGGCGACCAGTGGCGTGTCACCACGGGGCACTTCGATACTACGCAGCAAGTTTCTCAATTCATCGTCCATCTTCAGGCCCTCAACCTCGGCCTCGGCCGTCATGATGACTCGGTGGCGAAGCGCTGGTAGGCAGATATCAACCACGTCATCAGGCGTCGCAAAGTCACGTCCACGCAGTGCCGCTAACGTTCGAGCGCCTTGCATCAACGCCAGGCCAGCCCGCGGGGAGGCACCTAGATGGAAGCTCG
The DNA here is from genome assembly GCA_003501565.1 of Planctomycetaceae bacterium. GTDB lineage: Bacteria > Planctomycetota > Planctomycetia > Pirellulales > Pirellulaceae > Aureliella. Next base: position 2,748 of record DNPC01000454.1, read on the forward strand.
GCCACTCTCGGGTCTGACGAACGATGCGGTTGATGTAGGTCACAAGCGCTGGTTCGATCCTAACATTCGCGTTGGCTTCGATGATTTGCATAATCTCATTAGGACTCGTCACCGTCTTGAGTTCCTCGACCAGCCGTCTATTCACATCTTTTTGTTGACTGTGGAGCGAAAGTATTTGTTCTTCTTCGATCTCACTGGGGTAGTCAACTAGGACTTTGAACATAAAGCGGTCAAGCTGGGCTTCCGGCAGATTGTAGGTTCCCTCGCTCTCGATCGGATTTTGAGTGGCCAGCACCAAGAACGGTCGCTCGAGCTCATGGCTGGTACCGTCAACCGTTACTCGGTACTCTTGCATGATCTCCAGGAGGGCGGCATGAGTCTTCGCTGGCGAACGGTTCACTTCATCGGCCAACAGTAGCTGCGTGAATACGGGCCCTGGCCGGAATTCGAATTCTTGTGTCCGCATGTCCAACAAGGGTGCGCCAGTAATGTCAGATGGCATCAGGTCGGACGTAAACTGGATCCTACCGAATTTGCATCCTAGTATTCTTCCGAGCGCCCGGACAAAGAGTGTCTTACCCAATCCAGGTAGACTCTCGATCAATACGTGCCCGCCAGAAAACAAGGCCACTTGTGTTGTCACGACCAGTTCTTTTTGGCCGACGAACAGCTTCTCTAGCTCGGACGAAATCTCTTGAAATATCTGCTGTGTGCTTCGCATCGGGTTTTCGCAGTGAAGTTTTGCGTTGGAAATGCTCAGAGGCAACTGAAATGATTGATAAGTTAGCTTTCGCCAGATGCTTCGTCTGGCCGCTTGTCTGTTCCGTTTGGTTCGCTGGACGCATCGGCGTGAGGTGCCTCAGAGTCGCTTGATGTTCTTTCTTGATCAGCATCGAACACCTGAGAAGTACTTCCCGCAGTATCCGGTTGGCGTATCGAATCTTCGTCCGCGTGGGCGTCCTTGGCTTTCGGAGACGTTTCGACGTCGACCGGCCTGCTTGAAGACGGATTCTCTTCAGCGGACTTGGGCTGTGTTGGCCAGACCACCGGTGCGGCTTGCTGACTTTTCTGATTTGTAGACGTCTGCTGAACCTCGGAAATCGTGAGCCAGTCCGGCGGACTTTCGCCTCGCACCCGCTCGAAATACGACGCAATCGTGCGCCTGGCGTAATCAGAATCTCCAGTCGAGTGCAGCAAATTCCCCATGGCATCCACGTGCAACCCAAAATCGCTCGTTTCACGTTTGGGCAAGGTTCGAGCGCGTCCCAGGGTGGGCAACAATGCCATGCAAATCAATACAGAGCCGAACAGCAGGGGCACAGTAATAGCACTAACGGGCCAAGTTAAAAACATCTCCAAACCAACCGCCCTTCGGTCAGTTTCATTTACATTGCTGACGGTAATACCAGAGCTGTCGAAAGCCAAGAATGCAACCCGATCAGTAACTGGACAATGGGCGATGATCTGTTCGGCTACGCGACGGTGAAGTGGATCAACAAGGGTAGCGTTGAGAAAGGGTGCACCATCGTTCACGATGATCAGCCGATTGTCCGACAGGTCGTCAGGTATCAGCTCATAGATCAGAGGCAGGCCGTCCTGGTCGGCAAGAAGTACGTTGTGCTGAAGAATGTCGTCAAAGGCCGCTTCCCATTCTTCAGGCGTACCATACTCCTGCTCCGTCCAATAGCTACGCCGAAACGCCGCGTCTTCATCGTCGGAGAACTGCGGACCGAAAACAACCTGCGCTGGCTGCCCTGCACCTGGTGTGGTTATCCAGCTTGGCTTTCGGGTTTCTTGGCTTTTGTTCGGAGGCAGCAGTCTCAAGCCGCTGGGCCACGAACCCGCCTGGCCGGTAAGCGAGTCTGCCCAAAGACCGGTAAAACTGGTTGCTTCATTCGGTGAAGCAAAAGGTTCAATAAAAAACCACTCCGCAAAGTTTGGTTCGCGAAACGCACTCCACTGAGCAGCTAAATTCTCGACTTCCTTGCGAGCGATCAGCAAACGTTCCTTATCGAGAGGATTAGTGCCCTTTGCCAACATCGCGCGGCGGTAATAGAGTTCAGCATCTAGCCCTCTTCCGAAATAGATTGCTGTTCGCCCATCTTTTTCGGCTAACCAGCGCTTGACCCAATCCCGAGCCAGCTCGCCAGGTGGTTCGTAGCCTCGGCCAACTAACACCAAGACATCTACGTCATCAAGGCGAGGTGACAAAATCTGCGGCGTTATGCAACGCGACCCTGTAGATTGCCAAATCCGCATATGCACACCAAGCCCGTTGTAGCTGCGATTGACATCAGGGCTGGTGACAGAGCCATAGCTTACGATTTCTGGCATGTACCTCGTACAGCCAGTGGATAGGCAGGCCATAAGGCAGGAAGCGAGTAGGCAAGACATGCGGGCCCAGCTTCTCGCATGTCGCGGGTGGATAGACTCACTCATACCGCGACTCCTATTGCAGGCTTTGCGTCGCGAGAGGTCTGAGGGCGAACCGCCGGCTCTGACACGAGTTGGTGGAATGCTTCCAAAGTACTCCAGTGCTCCATAAAGCTCTCGCGTGAAACGGCGTGCTTCCCAAAGAAAGAGGATTCGAAAGTTCGCTGGACTGGTTGCAGTGTATCACGGAGCGGTAGTGAACCGATCTCGTTCAGATACATGCGATTGGTTTTTCCTTTTTGTAAATAGAGGTGATTTTGTTGGTCAAGTGCTAGCAGCATGTAACCATACAAGTAGACGATAGCCTTGTCGAACTCCTCGGAATTCATAAAGGCCTTTGCGGCCGAAAGCGGATCCCCCATATCAGGTTTGGCATCGAAGGGCAGATCTGCCACTTTCGCGGGATCTATCTCGATTCGCTTGGGCGCCGCAGTCTTCTGCCGGAAATTTGGAAGCGCGTCACGCAGCAAGAACCAAACCAAGAATCCGAGCAGCAATAGGATGATCAGCGTCACCACTGCATAGACTAGGAAAGTGAACACCTTTGAATCAAAGAAGCTCGTCATAGCTCCCCCGCCGGCCCCCCCCCAGTCCCAATTCCAGTCCCAGTCAAAAATGGACTCCCAAAATTCTGACCAGGTCCGTTGCTTTGAATTGTTGCGAAATCCGTCATTTCGGATCGGATTGTCGTGCAATTCGCGCGTGCGAGGGGAGCGGTAACCGTCGGTTTCGGCATCAAACCAAACTGAATCAGGAAACGTGGATATCGCCTGGTCTGCATCTGGTGCCTGAGCCGTTGCTTGTGAAACCGCAAATGGTAAAGCACCTAGCAGCACCAAGCTCAACGCATATTTCCAACAGAGCAATGGACGACTGGAAAAGCAGCGAAACGCCTGCGGATTGAATTCAGCTCTTGAGCAGCGCGGCGGGGGTAGCGTTTCTTGTGCGGTGGGGCTCATGACTTGACCTCCACATTGTCTGCAACAATGGTCGCCGTCCGCGCGATATTTGCATCAGATGCTTGGTGATCGTCAGACTCTGGCTCAATTTCCACAGTAGCTTCACCGGTGGAAATCTGTTGGCGAGGATTCAAGCGTTCAGCTTCGGCCCGCATCCGCAAGTCGACTTCCCAACCTTCCAGACGAATTCGTGTGTCGAGGTAGCATAGGAATCGAAAGACACTGATGAAAACCCCTGCTACCCAGAGTGCAACAGGCAGTCCGATAAAGTTGGTTACATTTGACCACTGCCATTCGCCACGCAGAATCCCCGTAAACGACAGCTGTAGCGATATCACCATTAGGCAGATCATGCTGGCTGCAAAACCACCGGCAAGCATTCTGGCGACATGCTCACCGGACATCGCACCGTGAATTCGCTTGCCGCGTTCTCGATACGACACAACTTGCGGATCCGGACTGCGAAGTGGACATAACTCAAGCCCCAGTATCTCGGGTGAAAAAGGGGCAGCGCTTCGAATCAAAAGTGCTGAGACCGGCAGGATGATCAGAATGAACAACTCAATGGACCAGTCAAATGCGACTCGGTCATTAACAAGTGGTTCAAGCAGGATTGTGACGAGGCCAAGACGCAGAACGCCCATCACAAGCAACAAACGCCTACTAATACTCCTCAGTTTCCCGAACAGCTGTTTCAGGGTGAGTTTTTGAAAGAATACTAGATTTCCAAGCACAACAGAGGTGGCTGTGCTAGCGAGTGGAAACTGAACGACCCACAGTGCAACGAGGTGACTGGAAAACCGAATGTTGGCGGCTCGCTCAGGCGAGGTTACCGTTTCGGCCAAGAAGTACGCATCTGGATCGAGCATCCAAACCACAACCCAAATGTCCACCAGGATAAACGGCAGCATGAATATGGCGCTTACCAGCAGCACCGGCCGTATGAACGCGCGGAGCACTTTCAAGCTCAAATCGAGAAGCTCGAGAGTGGAACGCTGGCAGATTTCTACTTGGGTCTTATCGAGTTGCACCGGTAAATGCTCGGAGCTCAGTTGATCGGGATTGAATTAAACAACCAGGTCGAAGGCTTGGGGGCAAGTCAGCGGTCTTGGGAGACCGTTCGGTCGGGGTATCCCAAGACAACAAAGTACAGCATAAGCAGGGTCGAAGCCATGATCCCCCACGCAGCCTTAAAGGCGTACGGCAGGTTGGTAGGAGATATGAGGCCTTCTGTAAAAGCGGCCAGAAAAAACAATACGCAGGAAGCTGCAATAACTGGCATTGCTTTCTGAGCACTTTTTTGCATCGAAGCCAAGCGGGTCAGACCGCCGGTAATTAGCCAGCCCAATCCGATCCTCAGTCCTGCGGCAGCCGCTAATGCGATAGCTGTGAGCTCGAACGGACCGTGCGCCACGACAAATTCCATGAACGATTCACCACCAGGAGTCCCCGGACGCGCCATGTAGCCAAATGCTGCACCTAAGAAGGTCGCGTTATAGGCGGTCTTTAAGATTCCCGGGATGATCAGCGGCCCCAGCGCAAAACACTCCAACCCAATTCCGGTGTTGTGTTGGATGTAAAACGCCACCATCGTCAAATTGATGCTGATATCACGAGACCGATCAGAGCGGAAATTGATTTCGGAGAAACTCTCGCTCATCATTTGTGTCTGCTCTCCCAGGATTTGTTCGGCAAAATCTGGGAAGAACGACTCGTAGTATCCCATGTAAGCTGACGCGCTGAAGAGTCCGAAGAACAACAGAGCACAGAACCGAACGCAATTGTCTTGGTAGATCTGCCGTGGCGCGATGTGGAACAGCGTATTCCACCAGGTGTGGTATTGGAATCGTTGGGCCGGATAGATTTTGTTGTGGGCGCGACCAATTAACTCGTGCAAGTACTGCACCGTTTCCGGTGTTAGTTGGTATTGCTCGGCTAGCGCTAAATCTGCACAAGCGTCCCGGTAGAGCCGGGAAATTTCCAGGAGGGCTTCACCTCGAAATCCCCGTAGACTCGCGGAGGGCGCGGTCGACAACATTTGGTCCAAGCGAACCCAGTCTGCTCGTCGCCTTTCGAGTGTTTCAATCGGTGTAGCCATTGGTGACCAGGTTATAAGAGCGGTTGATTTTCTATTCTTGTCGCGGGGCACGAGTAGCTGATGTATCACCATGCAGACCTGCCCGGTCATCGTCTAGACTTGTCGTCGTGTCGTTCTGCTGAGCAGAATCCGGCGTGGTAGTCGGCACGTCATCCAGCAGATCACCCAAGCTACGATCCTGGCCGGTTGCCTGATCGGTCAGCTGTTGTGGACTTGCGGCCGAAGCTACACCAGACGGCTGTGCCTGCTGCGAGCCTTGAGCCGATGGTGGTAACGCCGATGGTGGTAGCTTAGGGGCTGTCGCGATTGGTGCACCTCGGGTGCTCGCCCGATAGCGGTCGATGCCTTCTTGGCGTTCTTTTTCAGGAAGGAAAATGCGCACGTACAAGGCACACATCAAAAGATCAGGACCTGTGTCGGGAAGCAAGCCGAATTCCTCGATGAGAGGTTTCGCGACATTACCGGCCAATTCATCCAAGCGAGCCGGACTAAGTCGTTTTCTTGACGCCATGTAGACTGCAGTCGTTTTGACCAGCGACTGACTCGGCGCGAAATTCGCGGGAATCATGTCACTCAAACCGTATGCCCGTACATCATCCGGATGAATCCGCCATAGCCGTGACGTTTGGCGTTCCGAAATCACCATTGTGCCCGCGGCCAGATCGCCGATCCGCTGAAAGCGGGTCGTCAGAGTCATGCAAACTAGGGCGACGCAAAACGTCGGAATAATGAACGCTGGCTGGGAATTGGCATCAAATACCTGCATCGGCAAAAGCACCCACATATCTGCTAACCGAAGTAGGTTTCGCAATCCACTCTGAACCGCGTTGATCGGCCGGCCGTCCACAGAAATCACACGCAACCGAAACGCCATCTTCCCGAAGGTCCGGCCGTTGAAACGAGTCTCAAGAATGACGCCGTAAAACCAATTGATTGCAAAGTAAAGGAGTATTCCACCAACCGATACAAGCGTGAACCCAAAAACTGGCAACACGGAACTGATCAGTAGCAATGCAATTACCGTCGCGATCACAATCGCGTAACGGATGAGTAAATCCAGCAGAAATGCGGGGATGCGCTGGAACGGCCCGGCCAGCTGATAATCGAAAGCGATGTTCTCGGGGGTGACGACCTTGGCACGACAGTCGATCTTCTGTTCAGCAGTGACAGTCATTGAAATCGTCGACTTGACGCGTGGAAAGAACGATAAAGTGCATCCAGCCGAGAACCGCCTCCCCAAAATGGCGATCTAGCTGTGCAAACGGGCAGCCACTCTATGGCCAGCCCCTCCCAGTTTAGCAGCAGAAGTTCGAACGTTGCAGCCCGCCGTAAATCACGCGCAATGCAGCACTTTATCGTCGGCACGAGGCTCAACTCGCGAGTTTTCCTGGAAATCCCAAACGGATAACCGCACTCTGCCGGTGGTCCACGCCCACCGACACGGAGTTTTCGTCTATTGGGGCCGCCTAAATCCATCGGCAATAGATTCAACGTGTTCCACGCAATCCACGGCTTTGATTGCTCTAGCGGCCTAGTCGACAAAAATCGCAGGTATCTCCGCAGAGCGAATGGCTTCATTCAAGCTCTGAACTTCGTCCGCTACGAGAGACTTGAGCTTGGAGAGCTGCTCGTCAATCTGCTGGGTAAGCTCGTCACGGACTGCGATTGCCTGCGCGGTTGGGCGAAAATTGCCAGTTGCCACAACGCTGGCCACGCCACTGAGCTTGTCGTTTAGCCGAATTGGGAAATTTAATGGGTCCTGTGAACTCTGGTTCTTAGTTTGGTAAAGCGTCTCCTCGATGGTCGATAGCGCTTTTAGGATTTCTTCGGATTGCTTCATAACCCCAGCATAGGACGGCTGGCCGTCACTATCAGCGGTGTCATCATTGTCGTCATCGGCGGCATTTGTATCTTGCACCGGCGCCGATTTCTTCAGCCGACTGCGGTAAGCCGTAATCTGCTTCCTAATGTCACGAATTTGCGTGATCGCCGAGTGAGTTTCGCTGAGTTTATCTCGCACTTGTAGCAAGAACTCTAGCTGCAACTGATAGTCTTCTTCAGTGGCCGTGCTGCGAGGGTCAGCTGCAATTTCAAACTCAATCTCTTCCTTCGACCCGCCGTAGTTTAGCGTCGCTGTGTAGATGCCTGGTGTCGCTTGCGGGCCACGCACACTGCCACTCCACATAACCAGGCCTGGAAAGGACTCAGCTGGCGGGTAGCGCATGTCCCATCGAAAACGGTTCAGCCCCGGCTCCAGACTGAGAGATAGTTCATCATTCTCCTTTTGCGGCTGCGTTGAGAACTTCCGTATCAGAGAACCCGAGCTATCGGAAATCTCGATGGTAGCTGCCTGCGTTGCTTTTAATTCCTTGCCAATGTGGATAAACAAATTGACTCCCGTGGGAAGGTCACTGCCGGAACTATTGGCAGTTCCGCGCCCCGATCTAGCAAGTAGCTTAAGAGTTGATTCCGGCTTAAAGATATGAGCCGGTTTTTCCAGCAAGGCTTCGTCGAGCTGATGGAGGATTGTTAGGTTGTCCAGAATCCAGAACGATCGCCCTTGTGTGGCGACAATCAGATCATCGTCCTTAATCGCAAGGTCGGTGACAGGAACGATTGGTAGATTTAATTGAAACGGTCGCCAGTTTGCACCATCGTCCATCGAAAAATACATCCCAGACTCGGTACCCGCATAGAGCAGGCCAGGGCGTCCAGGATCCGCACGGACGACTCGCGTAAAGTGCTTGTCGTCGATGCCGTCAACAATTCTTGTCCACGTCTTTCCATAGTCGAGCGTCTTGTAAAGGTAGGGCTTGAAGTCGTCACTCTTGTACCGAGTGGCCGCCAGGTAAAGCCCGCCAGGCTCCGTGGGGTGCGACTCGATCGAGTTGATCTGTGCCCATTCAGGCAAGTCGTCCGGCGTGACGTCGCTCCAGTTCTCACCACCGTCGCGTGTCACGTGCACAAGTCCATCGTCACTGCCGGCCCATAGCACTCCCTTCTCGTGCGGTGACTCAATCGCCGCGAAAATCGTACAGTAGTACTCGACACTGGTGTTATCTTTTGTAATCGGCCCGCCCGAAGACCCGAGCCGCTTGGGCGCGTTGCGTGTCAGGTCTGGACTAATTCGTTGCCAGCTTTGTCCTTCGTCATTCGTTTTGAACAAGACGTTCGCGGCTGTGTAGAGAGTGCCCGGATCATGCGGCGAAAAGAATATCGGAAAATTCCATTGGAAGCGGTACTTATTTGCGCCAGCACCACTGCCCATTGGATTATCCGGCCAAACGTGGATGTTTCTGCGTTCGCCGGTGGAATGGTCCAGTCGCGTCAAAAAACCACCGTAGGAACCCCCGTAAACAATCTGTGGGTTTTTTGGATCCGGAGCAATGTGCCCACTTTCTCCACCAGCTGTCGACTCCCAGTCAGATTCCGTAATACGGCCGCTACCGGTGCGGTGCGCGATACGAACCGTTGAATTGTCTTGCTGAGCACCGTAGATACGATACGGAAAGTGGTTGTCGGTCGTGACCCGATAGAACTGCGCGGTAGGCTGGTTGTAGTAGGTCGACCAATTTTCGCCTCCGTCAAAGGTGACTTGTCCACCTCCGTCGTCGGCCACGATGATGCGATCGCTATCACCGGGCGCAATCCATAGATCGTGGTGGTCACCATGAGGCGTGCGCACGGAGCTGTATGTCTTGCCGCCATCCGTCGAGCGATGCAGCCCAACGTTGACCACCCAAACTTCGTCTACATTTTGAGTGCTGGCATAGATGCGAGTGTAGTACCAGGCGCGTTGGCGAAGCTTGCGCTCAGAGTTGACTTTTTGCCAGGTTTGTCCTGCGTTGTCCGAGCGGAACACACCGCCGTTTTCCGCTTCGATGATTGCCCAGACTCTTTGCGAGTTAACGGGAGATACGCTGAGCCCGATAATCCCGAGCGTTCCCTGCGGTAGCCCCTTGTTAGACGATATTTCCTGCCAAGTTTCGCCCGCGTCTTCACTCTTCCACAGTCCAGAACCAGGACCGCCGCTTTCTAGGCTATAGGGCGTCCGCAGCACTCTCCAGGTTGAAGCGTACAGGGTTCGAGAGTTTTGCGGATCCATCGCCAGATCAACAGAACCTACTTCGTCGCTAACAAACAGGACACGTCGCCACGTTTCGCCACCGTCAGTCGACTTGAAAACACCTCGCTGTTGATTTGGTCCATATAGGTGACCAAGAACTGATGCGTACACCGTCTCAGGATCGCTGGGGTCGATTCGTATTCGAGGTATGCAGTGTGAATCGGTGAGACCAACATTCATCCAAGTCTTGCCGGCATCAATTGACTTCCACATGCCACTGCCATGCGAGACGTTTCCGCGTATCGTGACCTCGCCGCCACCAACATAGATGATGTTCGGATTCGATTCAGCAACCGCGATGGAACCAATCGATCCGCCGAAGAAACCATCGGTAATGCATCGCCAATTGGATCCGCCATCTTCCGTTTTCCAGACGCCGCCACCCGCAGCGCCGAAGTAGTACAACATCGGGTTCCCCGGCACTCCGCTGCAAGCTGCTGACCTACCGCCGCGATACGGCCCGATCGAGCGATACTGGAGGCCTGATAGAACGGGCTCGAACTGTCGAGCGTCCGCGAGCTTGGATTTCTGAGCGTCCGCGAGCTTGGATTCCTGAGCGAAAGCGACGGAACCTATTGTCAGGACCAGGGGCGCGAAGCACGCGACGCGTTGCAAATTTGAGAGCATCTGTTTGAACTTCAGAGATGGAAACCAACAGTGAGGAATCCCTACATGATAGTTGCCGCTGGGACGAAACATCAGGTGCTTTGCGAATCAGGCGAGCGAAACCCATCACCTAGGTTTAGCTCACAGGTTTGAGTCGCCGGTTGAGTCACTGCGTTGGGTTACTCGGTGGCATTTGCGAGAGCGGTATTCTCAAGAATTTGGGTAATTGATTGCTCAAATGTGTAAGGAAAGTTGAACGTAAGCGAACCACACGAGAGATCTAGGCGAAAACACAGCAAGGAGAAAGACTGGATGTCCTCGTTCGATGAAGGCCGTTCCGGTGGCAAGGATCATAGCGCGGCCGACGCGCAGTTAGAGCGCGCGAAGCGCCGGCGACTCAAGCTCAATGGCCTTCAGGAGGCCATTGCGGAAGTCGAGCGGTTGGATGCGGGCGGTTATCGGCAGGCTGGCAGTTGGGGGCTGGCGGGAAATTTGTCTCACCTGAACAAATCGCTAAATTTGTGTTTTGAGCCATTTCCTTTCATTACCCCCGCACCGATCCGTCCCATCATGCGAGCGGTCATGGTCCCGCTCATGAAACGCTGCGTTCAGTTTCCAGCCGGTTTCAAGGCTCCACCGCCGCTGCAACCAGCCGAGGATCTAGAGCTTGCAGCGGAAATTGCTGAGTTCAAACGTTTAGTCGGTGCTGTGTTGAATCCCGATTCGCAGCTGCAACCCAATCACCCGCTGCTTGGCAAATTTAATCGCGAGCAGTGGATCATAATGCAAACCTGGCACGCAGCCCATCATCTAAGTTTTCTAGTTCCCAAATGATTGGCGACGATGCGAACCAGACTTTGACCGCAGCCGGTTTGACAAAGATTCGGGCGGATTGCTTGTAGCCGGAATGGCAACAAAATCTTGAAGCCGCACATCGACACGGGAATTCAACATCCCAAATTGTGCTACAAACGGCCTGCTTGGAACCCGGCAACTGCCCACGTGACCTCGACGAATGCACCTCAACGCCCGAAACTGTTGCGGCACACCTTGCCCCTTCGTTTTGGTAAGACTTCGTTGCCGAACTATCAGCCTCGCAGGGATGGTCCAGCAACCCTCACTAATCTACGCAATACTTTGAAAGACCAAACAATGGATGCCAAAGGAATTATTAAGTCAAGTATGAACCTGACGGACATGGTTGTTAAGGCGTATGTCGGCGATTTAAGTGACGCCGAACTGCTCAGGCGCCCCAGCGAAGGCTGCAACCATATCGCGTTTCAATTGGGCCACTTGATTTCGTCCGAAATTCACTTGCTCAGCGGGATAACCGAAACAGATTTCAATTTGCCAGAGGGTTTTGCAGAGAATCACTCCGGCGATGCCGCCAGTAGCGACGATGCATCGAAATTCTTGACCGGCAAGGAGTACATGGATCTTTACGATCAGGTGCGTCAGAACACACTGGCAGCGGTAGACAAAATGTCTGCCGACGATTTCGATGCGGAGTCACCTGAGTCGCTTCGGTCGTTCGCTCCAACAAAAGGCGATGTACTCAACTTGATTGCAACGCACCCCATGATGCACGCTGGCCAATTTGTCATCGTTCGCCGACAGACAGGCAAACCCATCGTGATGTAGAAGGCGAATCACGCTAGGGACCTTTGGGGGAAATCCAAGCAACTAGCAGTTCATTGTGCTATCTTGGTGCGCGGCCTGCCTGCCGAGGCAATATGCTAGTCCGTTGATTATTCGGAATTACAATGATGCGCCGCGCGATAGCTGCAAAGACAGGAAAGTGAAGGCATTTGAGGTCCCTCACTTCCCTTCTTACTTTCTCGTCGACCGACATGGAATGCTTCGTGTCGCTCTGGTGCATCCACTTGGCATTGAAGCCGCAGTTGAGCAGCTGGTCTCGTCGACACGGTAGCTGCGTCTGAGTGCTAGGTACAGGCGCGAGGGCGGATTCCTGCCAAGGCGCGTCAGTCTGGGACAGACTGACCTACGTGGGGACTGTTGGAGCGACGGGACTCGTTGCCTCGTCCACTACGACCTGAAGAGACTCGTTGCCTCGTCTACTACGACCTGAAGAGACTCGTT
>DNPC01000195.1 GCA_003501565.1 Planctomycetaceae bacterium
CCACTCCCGCCGGACCGAATCGCGGGCCGACTGCAGATTTGGCAATCGACCAGGCTCGAGTGCTTCAATCAGGACCGCATGCAAACCAAATGACGATTCTATCGGCCCCTGCCAGCGACCAGCTTCCAGATCGACAATCGACGCGGCGAACTTCACCCCCAGGATATTGGCCACCTCACGTTCAGATACATCTTCGTAGCGAAACTCCAGCAGCGTGCGATCGCCCAGCTGCCGAGCGTCGACCGTGGGCTCTTCCTGCAGCTTGACGACCAGATCGCTGATCACTTCGGACAAGTCATCGTCGTGACGTCCGGGATCAAAGAAGACTTGCCGAAAGGAAACGCGTGGATCAATTCGAAAATCGTCTGCATGCGTTTCTAGATAGGACTGCAGCTGTTCCTCGGTAGGTTCTAATTGGCTGGCAAAGTCCTTGGCTACAAAGTCCAGTTTTTGCCGAATCCGCCGACGTATGATGGTGTCATTGCGATCCAGTCCGATTTCTACGCCTTCTCGGTAGGCAACCTCTTCCTTGATATAGTCATCGATCAGTCCTTGCAGTTCCTCGCGAGTGGGTGGCCGCTGCCAGGTCCTGGCGAACAGCGTCGCAAGATGCTCGACCTTACCCTCGCTTACAACGATTTGGTCCGCACCCGGCGCCTCTGCTTCAGCACTGGTGAAGCTGTACAGAGCAAATAACCCCGCACCGATGATTGCGAAATGCAGCATCGGTTCTCTAAGCCAGTGCTTCGTTGCGGGTTGCGAATCTGATTCAGCTGGCTGTTCATCGTGATTAATTGCAGGTGCCTTTTCGTTAGATGGTTCTTGATCAGCGGGAGCCATTCACTGGTTCCTCGTTCTTTTGTGTTGTTCGAACATAGCGCGCGACCGAGAGCCTTTCTTCTCGCCCCAGGAGGCTTCCTTTCTCAAGAATTTCAGAGAGCTGTTCGGAAAGCTCCCATCGCTCCCAAGCCAGCAGGTCTTCGGCGATGCGGGACGCAAACTCCGGTCTGGTGTGAAGAATCTGCCGATAGAGATCAACGATTGTGTTTTGCATTTCCAGGTCGGCGAAGCGACCATGCATGGAAATTGCTGCAATGATCGCCTCGATTTCTTCGGCATCCTTTGAACTGCCACGACCGTATTTTTCAGCGATGAACTGCAGGGCAGCCTGACCATCGATCTCGATGGCTGCAGCAGCCCACGCGGACAGGTTGGACTGCAGCCCAAACCTCTCTGCAGATCGAAGTGAATCTCGAATGAGGGCTTTGTCTGCTGCCGATTCACTCTGCGCCAGCAGCAGAATGGCTAGCGAACGCCACTTCAGATACTTGGGGTCTTTCAGGATGTCGATGTATGTCTCGCGAGGGACAGATCGGCCAAGATTACGAATCACGCTGTAGGGCGCGCGGCCGAGTTCCAGATAGGCCAGCTGTCGAATTCTCGGGTCATCGTGTCCGAACAGCGGCAGGAAGAATTGCCAGCGCTGTTCGCTCTGTCCTTTTTCAGACCAGAAGCGTGCCAACACCACCAACCGCTCCACAACCGGTCGGAAAGCGTTGCTGACAATGCCCAGACTTCGCCAGTTACCGTACGGCGTAGATTGAACAAGCAATACGAAACACTCGTGATCACTGGCCAGCCGCCGCCGCGTCATCGAATCGACCAGCAGGTTGATTTTGCTTCCGTCAAATTTTCCTTTGAGTGTGCGCCGGGGCGAAAAGGTGAATGGAGTTTCAGTTTCCGTTCGGGCGAGAATGACACAGGCACTTTCAGCAAGGAAATCAACATCCGTTTTCTCAGGGAACCCAATGCACAGTGTGCATGCAGGCACCCTCGCCGAGCTGCCGATGAACAGAACGGCAAACCCGAGGACACAGGCGAATCGATGTTGAATTCGTTTTTTTGTCATGCGGGGTGTTCAGCTTGAGTACAAGTCCTATCGGGCACTCTTCGGTGACTGTTTGCAGTGACCGTTTGCGGTGAACCATTATGGCGACGTGGCTGGCAATGCCATAAAGTTCCTGAGGGTTTATGGCGTGTACCAAATCGGTGAACTGTACGCTCGCTCCTGTGTCTTGAGCGGAATGTTTTTGGGCAAGTCAATTTTGAATTTCACTCGGTCATAAGCGGTCCAGCGTGGCGTCGGGATCTCGATGACCCTTGCGTAGTAAAACGCTTTTAGCGCGGGGTCGAAATCGGGATCTTGCCAACCCCCCCCCAACTCCGGCGCACCAATGGTGTTCTTCCAACTTGGAATAGAAAGATCGACTGTATCGCCTACTGGCGTTTTGCATCGTCCGCGACCATCGATGACTCGACCGTCTGATACGGCAATGTCGTAGATGCGTTCTTGAGGCTGGCCGTCGGCATCCAGCCAACCTTTTACGATTTGGACTCGGTCCAGATTGGCCCCCATGGGGTCGCGCAGAGCGTACAGCAAGAAGCTCGGCGACTGCGCGTCGGCAGGCCGCTTCCTCAAGTCTGAGCCCATAGGGACTCCTTTTGCGTAACCTATCTGTGCCAGGTCGCGGCGTCCTTCGTCTTCTTTGGAAAAATCCCAGCCGCCGAATAGGCGTACTCGCATTCGAGGCCCCGTTGTTGCGTAAGCTTCGCGACGTTCCATCGCATCGAAGATCGCGCCTCGCGTATTCGATTCGGCCCACACCGCCGTCAAGCCTCCTGTGATGTAGCGCCAACTACGATAGGAAACACCAATCTCAGGGTTCTCTTTGGCTAGGTGGTTGGCGCGATGATCGTTCGGCTCATACGCAGTGAACTTCCCAAAGAAGTTATCGTTGTCAGGCGTGCTAAGTCCGGTATGGGTGTCGCTGGCCCCAACCAATCCAAACTTGAATGGATTCACACCGAGCTTTGCCTCCAGCTGGAGTCCTCGCAACAACCCAGATCGCACATACTCGCCCGGCAACATGTCTTTGGTTTTGGCTTGGCTTATGTCCAGATTCCCCCAATCCCAAGTCTCAAAATCGGCGAATTCATCCTCGGGGGAAAGCATCGGGTGGGCTTCCCCATCGCCTTTGATCTGAGTCGCTTCGTAGAGCCGTTCCCATTTCGCGCGGGTTTTGGCGTATTCCAAATCCAAAGGGTTGTCGTTATCGAAGTCGTCGACCATCGAGAACATCCATCCGTTGGACAGATTGCCATTGTGGGGAATCGCCAAAACATCACCGCCGGTGGTGTCTTCGTAATTTTGCAACCACTTCCACAGG
>DNPC01000138.1 GCA_003501565.1 Planctomycetaceae bacterium
TGGCACTGGAGCATCCTGAAATCGTTAAGCAATTGCAGCAACTGCTAAGTGATTCCATAGCGTCCGGCCGCAGCCGCCCAGCCACGAATTGACTCCCTACCTAGCCGGATTGCCGATACGGCGTGAGACAACCGTCCATCGAGCCGAGCAAGCGACGGGGCCAAGCACCGGCCCAACGCCCCCCGAATGCCAGGTCCGAATGCCACCCCGCCTACCAAAGTCGACACGATGTCAATCTGCGGTCACGCAACCGTCGGAACTTCCTGGCGAGGTGCAGGTTATAAAGTAGAACAGCTGTTTATGTACTTCATGAAATCCACAAGGACCTAAGTCGATGCGTTTCCTTTCACTAGCTCTAGCTGCATTTTTCTGTTCTGGCATTCACGCCGAAGAATGGAAGCACTGGCGCGGTCCTTCGGGCAACGGTACTAGCCCGACAGCCAAGCCACCGACTGAGTGGGGATCGAGCAAGAACATTGCGTGGAAAGCCGAGATCCCTGGGGCGGGTTCAGGGTCGCCCGTTGTGACCGGCAATCGTGTCTTTGTAGTGACTGCCGTACCCACCGGCGGTAAACCCGCCGAGCCGCCGCCAAGTCGGCGCTCACGTGGCCGAGGATTTGGCAGACGACCTGCGGCCCCTTTGGTCGAGATGGAATTCCGCGTTCTGTGTTATGACCGCACCAATGGAAAGAAACTGTGGGACGAAGTTGCCGTGACGGCGACGCCTCACGAAGGTACGCATTCAACCAACGGATTTGCATCAGCTTCACCTTGCACTGATGGAGAATACGTTTACGCTCATTTCGGATCACGAGGCCTGTATTGCTATTCTGTTGAAGGAAAACTCGTTTGGAAACGCGATTTTGGAAAAATGCAGACCCGAGCTACATTTGGCGAAGGAAGCTCTCCAACCCTTGTCGGAGACAAGATCATCGTGCCTTTTGATCACGAAGGTGCATCGAAGCTATACGCCCTCAACAGTGCAACTGGAGAGGTTATCTGGGAAGTGAAACGCGACGAACCAACCTGCTGGGCAACTCCTCTGATCGTCGAATCTGCAGGAATGCAACAGATTGTGATGAACGGACAAAACTATGCCCGCGCGTACGATCTGGCGACGGGCAAGGAGCTGTGGCGGTGCGGCGGGCAAACCCAGCGCCCCGTTGCGACTCCCGTAGCCGCAGAAGATGTCGTTTATGTCGGCAGCGGATTTCGTGGTGCCTTTCTCGGTGCATTCGAGCTGACCGGCTCAGGAGACATTGCTGGTGGGGACGCGGTCAAGTGGACGATTAAACAAGACACTCCCGATATCGCTTCGCTGCTTCTGAGTGAAAACAGGCTGTACTACCACAAACAAAAGACAGGCATCTTGACCTGCGTTGACGCGGTTACGGGTCAGCCGTTTTTTGACCGACAACGATTGCCCGGAATTGAAACGACCTATGCTTCGCCGATTGCCGCGGGTGGATTCGTATTTGCAACCGGGCGGTCAGGCAAAACGGTTGTTATCCGCGATGCTCAGGATTTCGAAATTGTGGCAGTCAATGATGTTGGGGAAGGGGTCGACGCGACGCCAGCCGCCATCGATGATCAATTGTTCATTCGCGGCGAAAAACACCTTTTTTGCATTCGAGAAACGAACTGATCAGCGGCTACCTGGACAGAGCAACCTTACCCCCATACAGAAGGGTCGTTCTCTGTGTACTAGCGTCGGCGGTTGGGCTACAATCAAACGCATGAATATCCCACCTACCCGACGCAGGTTCGTGGTTCAGTCTGTCGCTGGCGCGCTTGCCCTGCCAGCCCTTCCTTCCTTGGCAGCTGAACCGGTTGGCAACAATTCTCCTGTCACACAGACGCCTGGCGCTGGCACTGGCGCTAGGCGTTTCGTTGCAATTGGTAATCTCCTTGGCTTTCAACGCAATCAACTGTTTCCTGAAACGCCTGGCAGCGAGTTTGAACAGACGCGTCTGCTTGAGCCGCTTGGCGATGTGCGCAACCTGCTGACAATCTACCGAGGATTGGATCACGGAATCAAAGGCGGTCACTTTGCCGTTCACACGTTTCTTTCGGGAGTGCTGCACCATGAATCTGCGCAGCGCAAGACGCGGAACGTGACCATTGACCAGTTTCTTGCAGACGAAATTGGACGCCAAACTCGATTTGCTTCTTTGACGGTCGGTTCCGAAGGTGGCATTCACGGTGGTTGTCAGCTCTCTTGGACGAAGTCCGGTGTTCGTGTACCGCCAATTACTGGACCAGCGGAACTATTCGAGAAGCTGTTCGTATCCGAATCGGAAACACTCCGAACGAAGCGGCAACGCTCCAACGCGACCCACGCGTCAATCCTGGATGCCGTTCTCGATGAGGCGAATCACCTATCAGGACGCGTCAATCGTGAAGACAAAGCGAAGCTGGACGAGTATTTCACTTCAATTCGCGACGTTGAAAAGCGCCTAAGTGCACGGCAACAGTGGATTGATCAGCCAAAGCCCGACGCCCCTTTCGATCGGCCTGCCGATCGAAACACGGTGGAAGATCTACCGTTGCTCTACGAGTTGATTGCATTGTCATTACAAACAGATTCGACCAGAATTGCAACTCTTGAGATCGGTGGCAGTTTCTTGCCTCAGCACTTGGGCATCGACAAGTCGTACCACAGCTTGTCACACCACGGCAATGAAGACGAAGCTATTGCCCACCTAATCACGCTTGAGTCCTATCAGATCGAACAATTCGGCAAGTTCATCCAGCGGCTGTCTCGAATCGAGGACGGCGACCAAAGTCTGCTTGATTCGACGGCAGTCCTGTTCGGAAGCGGGATGGGCGACGGAAACTCTCACAAGAACTCCGACTTGCCCATCATCATGGCCGGCGGCGGTTATGGGTGTGGTGGTTTCAAGAAATTGCCGAGTAAGGGTGCCGGCAAGATACCATTGTGCAATCTATTTTTGGATATCGCGCACAAGACCGGCGTTCGTGCCGCAAGCTTCGGAACCAGCACAGGCACGTATAGCTGATCCGCGGATCGATCTCTTTGCCAAGGCACGCTGGACTGCTGATGGATCGGAGCCTCGCTGCAGGGAAACGCGGCCGATCAGCAGCTTTCCCGAACTGACCGCCGGGACGTGTTCTTGCCTGCCGTCCGCTCAAGCACCTGCCCTGTCAGTCGTTTGCTGTTTTCGATCCAACCGACGACTCAAGTAATTTACGACGCAGACTACAACGCGAGGAATCGTCACGAATTCTTCAAGCGAGGTATCAGGCATTTCCATGTTCGGTAGAAATTCAAGTCGATACTTTCATTTTGCATTATTCGCCTTGGCAGCCGTGGGATTCTCAGCTGACGCACTCGGCGATGAGAACGCTACCAAGCAACGTAAAGACACCCCGCGTCTAAACGATCAGATCGCCGCGTTCTTGCAGAACTACTGCATTGATTGTCACAGTACCGATGCATCGGAAGGTGATCGCGAATTCGAGTCCTTTTCTTTACCGCTGACGGATGAGCTGCAAGTCATCGCGGCCGATGAAATCGTCGACCAGCTTACTCTCCGGCAAATGCCACCCGAAAGCGCCCAGCAGCCTAGCGACCAAGAACTAGTCGATACACTGACCCTACTGCGCAGTGCCATTCTCGGCGCGCGTGAGCGGCTTGATAGCTCGGATGCACGCACAGTGCTCAGACGTCTGTCGAATCGCGAATACGAAAACTCATTGGCAATGCTATTCGATCGACGCGTTGACACGCTAGGGCTTACGTTGGGTTTTCCCAAGGACTCCACCGTGCAGCATATGGACAACGTGGGGCAAGCACTTGTCACATCTGGCTTCTTGCTCGACCAATACTTCCAAGCTGCGGACAGGTTGGTGGAACTGCGATTAGGACGTCAAAAACCTGCGCCCCGAACGTGGTATTTCACTGACAACTTTCGGCAGTATGAAGAACTGTCCGGCGCACACAAGAGCTTTTTTAAGTACGAGTACCTGGCACTCTACGAGCAGCCCAACACCGACACGCGCCAGGGAGGCTACGCTCACATTGAAGATTTTTTGTCAGGCGTGCCTGCGTCCGGCAACTACACCATTCGCGCACGCGCTCAGGCGATGCATCGCGATACGCACTACGACCCAGAGATTTTCCGGATCGATTTTAGCGAGCCGTTTCAGCTGGCAGTGGTCCCGGGCGATGTACTGGCTGGCCATATACATTATCCGCAACCCATTGAACCGGTGCTGGCCAAGACAGTCGTTCCGGATGACCAGCCAGAGTGGCTAGAGTTCAATGTTTGGCTCGAAGAAGGACAGACCCCGCGATTTATTTTCCCTAATGGTCCCTACGAATCTCGGGCTTCGGTGATCGAGGTAAACCAGCGGTACAAAGACGAATTTGATCCCGATATGTATCGATCTGGCGTCGTACGGACACACATCCTGAGAGAAGGTGCGCTACCCCACATCAAGATTAGCGATGTCGAGATTTTCGGGCCAATCGCAGAACCGGCTGGCTCCCGCGAAGAGCTTGCCGTTTTTGGCCCAGAAGGTTTTAGGGAAGATCGGGCAAAGCAGCAGCTGTTCGCGTTCTCTCGCAAGGCATACCGACGGCCTCTCACACCTGACGATGAGAGCCGCCTTGAGAAGGTGTATGAAGCAGGGATTGCTGAAGGCAAATCATCCAGGCAGTCAGCGCTGGATACTGTGAAGTACATCCTTTGCTCACCATCGTTCTTATACTTCACCGAGATCACACAGCCAGACGACAGCCAACTAAATACAAACGATTTAGCGGTGCGGCTGTCTTTCGCGCTGTGGGGATCGCCACCTGACAAAGAACTGCTGCAATTGGCAGAATCCGGCAGCCTGGCTGATACAAGCGCTTTTTCGGACCAGATTGATCGACTTCTTGCGGATCCTCGATCTGACGAATTTGTAGCCGCCTTCACGGAGGGTTGGCTCGGGCTTCGCGATATGGGAGATTCACCTCCACCCCGTAAGTCGGCGGTGCTGTATTACTCCCAGAATCTCCCTGATTCGATGAAGCAAGAAGTTCGTTTACTATTTCGGCATGTACTCGAAGAAAACCTATCGGCGCTTGAGTTGTTGACCGCAGACTTTAGTTTCGTCGACAAAAAGCTAGCAAGCTGGTACGGCCTGCCCGAGGCCCAGCAGCTACGGTTGGCGGACGGTTTTCGCCGAGTGCAGTTGCCCAGCAATTTGAACCGAGGCGGGATTCTCGGCATGGCAGCTACGCTCACAGCCAATTCGAATGGTACCGAAACATCGCCGGTTACTCGAGGTGTTTGGGTGTCGGAGAACATTTTGGGAATCCATCCTCCGCCTCCTCCGGACGAAGTCCCAGCCTTAGACGCAAACGTCAGTGGGGCAAAGAATATTCGTGAAAAACTTGCGCTCCACAGTCAAGATGAGACATGCAATGTTTGTCACCGAAAAATCGATCCGTTGGGATATGCCCTAGAAAGCTTTGATTCAGTCGGGCGTTGGCGAGACAAATATCCCAATGCGTCCGGGGATTCGGCAAAGATCGATACGTCCGGCACTCTACCGTCAGGAGAACGCTACCATGATTTTGCGAGCTTCCGGCAGATGATCGCCCAACAACGCGGGGAGCGGTTTGTCCGCGCTCTCACTGAGAAATTGCTCGTTTATTCAACGGGGCGCCTGATGGAACGCGTCGACCAATATGAAATTGACGAAATTCTCGATCCACTCAGATCTGAGAATTTTCCGCTCCGTGATCTAATCGACGCCGTCCTCCATAGCCACATCTTTCGCGCACCCTAGAGCCACTGATAAGCATGTGCGCTGCGCGAGGCGAGTCCTAGGCGTTCCTCTACAATCGAATCGTCAGTGGTCGGTTTTTCAGGAGGCGAAGATGCTCATTAGGACATTTACTATCGCGTGTTTGATGCACACGGCGACCATGGCCAGCGATCTCGAAACGCTTTTTGAATTTTCCAACGATCGAGCCTCGCGTGATTGGCGGATCGTGAATGACGGAGTGATGGGCGGGCGTTCGAGTAGTCGCGCCACGTTCGTTGAGACGACCAGCGGCGATTCTGTTATGCGTTTTCGGGGCAACCTCTCGCTAGCCAACAACGGAGGTTTTGCTTCTGTTCGCTCGCGACCGGCTGGTTCTCTTGGACTGCGCCGCGGTGATACGATTGTCTTGCAGGTTTTTGGGGATGGCAGAAAGTACACCTTTAACCTTTACACTCCAACACGCCGAACTGCGTTTTCATTTCAAGCAGACTTCCAGACCCAGCCTGGTAAATGGACAGAAGTCCGATTGCCAGTGGATCGGTTCGTCGCACATTCGTTTGGTCGTCCGATCACCAACATGTCGCTTACACCCCGCGACGTGCAATCGGTCGGAATTCTACTTGGCGACAAGAAACCTGGCTCTTTCGATTT
>DNPC01000379.1 GCA_003501565.1 Planctomycetaceae bacterium
ACACCGGGTCACAGGCGACATTGGCGTGACGAGCCGCAGCCAGTTTGAAGGCGCTGCCTTCCGGTTTCGCAAACAGCTGTTTGGAACGCAGGGTTGCGGCTACTCGCAACTAGCCTGCCAAACCGTTCCGACCAGCAGCCGACTGGATTTCACCATTGGCTACCGTTTTTGGGAGCTGGGGGAATCCCTTTCTGTCCGCGAACGACTCAACAGCCAAACCGCAGCGGAAGCTTTCGACATTACGGATAACTTTGGAACTCGCAATCAGTTCAACGGCACTGAGCTTGGTTTCGTCTGGCAAGGTCGTCGCGGATGGTGGTCGTTGGACGCACTGATGCGAGTAGGAATTGGCAACGTACACCAAACGGTAACGATCGATGGTTCGACGGCGATCACGGAAAATGGTGCTACTACAAATCACCAAACCGGCTTCCTAGCACAACGCACGAACATCGGCACCTACGACCGTGATGAGTTTGCTATCGTTCCAGAGCTGGGCCTGACGCTTGGCTATCAAATGACGAAGCGAGTGCGGGTTACCGCAGGATATTCAATGATCTACATCGGCAACGTGGTTCGCCCAGGCGATCAAGTCAGCCTAGACGTTAATCCCAACTTGCTAGCTCCCGAATTAAGTCCCTTCAGTGGTGCACTACGACCAGAGTTTGCGTTCCAAGAAACCGATTATTGGATACAAGGTCTGAGCTTGGGTGCTGAATTCCGCTGGTAAGAAGGGCGGACTGCACAGAATTGCTAGCTTGTGTAGTCCTGCACGGTCATTAACCGCGTACTCTCACACAGCTCGCAACACGAAATTGCACCAAGGCTCGGCCTCTCCAACTTATGGATGGGTTGGGCCTTTTTTCGTTGACAGATGATGTTTGACGAACGTGTTCCAGGGAAGGAGCCTCTTTCGATGGCTAGCTTACTAAGTCGTTTGTTTGCACGATTCCAGCAGCAACAAGATAGGAAAACGCGGCGCAGCGAGCGCAGCCGAACCCGTAAGCTGGGTGTGGAATCGATGGAAGCTCGGCGTTTGCTAGCAGGCGACGTGGGTGCTATCGCGGGCAATGTCTTTACCGACCTCACCGACAACGGACTCGACGCCGGCGATACCGCTTTGGTCGGCGTGAATGTGCATCTGTACCGCGATGGTGGTAACGGTACCTTTGATAGTGGAGCTGGAGTAGCGGCCGGTGACGACGTGCTGGTTGGCACCGATCCCTCAGATGCCTCCGGCGACTACCGGTTTGACGATCTTATTGCCGGAACTTACTTCGTTGAACAGGCCGCTGCGACTGGACAGGTGCAGCGTACGACGGAAACGCTAAAAACTGTCGTGATTTCCGAGGCAGATGCCTCGGGAACGCAGACCGCCAATCTCGACACATTCAACGATGCTGTTGCTCAGATTCTACAAGCCAACGCGGGAACGCCGACGGCCAGCGGATTTGTTGACACCGCGGAAGCCGTCGGTGGTGAACGCGATATCGTCGTGAACTACAACTCGGGTGGAAATAACGTAGATGTGCAAGTGCAGTCTGGCGTTATGAGCATCAGTACGGGTGCTGGTACGGATGGTAATGCGATCATCACTTATGATGGAAACGATGACGACGCAGCAACCATTTCTCACCTCCTAGGAGCGGATTTCTCCGCCGGCGGTGCGACTGCCCTACACTTTGAGGCAGGTTCTCAAGGTGCTGTCACGATGAATATCGAAATATTCAGTGGTGCTGGAAATAGTTCGACTTTCTCAATGGCCGTTCCGACAACCGCGGGTGGGACAGCAGACGAAAATGTCACGATCGAGTTTACTGATTTTGCGCTGTCGAGTGGTACTGGTGCCGATTTCTCAAACGTTAGCGCGATGACCATCGACATTTCGATGACCGCCGCCGCAGATGCTGAATTCGATTTCTCGCGAATTGTGGCGCCAATCGTAGACACACAGAATTTCGCCAACCTCAATCCAATGTCCGTCGGTAATTTGGTATTCAATGATGCCGACAACAGTGGCACGCTCAATGGGGCAGAGACGGGAATCGATGGTGTAACGGTTGAGCTTTACAACGACGTGAATGCTAACAACGCGTTTGATTCAGGTACCGACACGCTTGTTACTACGACTACCACCGCGGGCGGCGGTGCTTACACCTTCGGTAATTTGCTACCTGGCGACTACATAGCACTGATTCCAATTGCCCAGTTTGGAGCAGGCCAGCCGCTCGAGAATTTCTCGACTAGTACCGGTAACGATCCTGCGCCAGATCCTGATGCTGTCATTGCCGATGGGCAAGATACTGGTGCTCTGATTGCCGGTGTAGGCGTGGCATCGGCAGCCATCACCTTGACGTCCGGTGGTGAGCCGACCACCGATGGTGATGCGGATACCAACACCAATTTCTTCGTTGACTTTGGTATGGTGCCGACCGTTGACGTTGCCGTCGACAAGATTGCCAACGTGTCGACGCTAAACGCTGGCGAACAAGTCACGTACACGCTGACAGTTTCTAACCCCGGTACAAACACCGCCACGAACGTGGTCGTCACAGATAATCTTCCCGATGATTTTGTTATTCAGTCTGCCAACGCCACTGGTGGTGGTACCGTTGTTCAAACTGGCAACGCTGCCGGAGAGGTGCAAGTTACCTGGGCTTCCCTGACGGCCGGGCAGTCGGAAACAGTGACCATCATTGCCACCGTACCTGCTACCCGAGCTGCAGCGGCTGCGGTAAATAACACAGCCACTGTCACCAGTGACGGAATTGATTCCAATACAACGAACAACACCGATGATGTTGACATAGCCGTGACGCGAAGTGCGGTCCTAACGATCAGCAAAACGGATACACCAGATCCTGTGAACGTCGGCGGGGCACTGACTTATGAGATCTTGGTCACGAACACTGGGCCATCGACGGCTACCAACGTGGCGATTAGTGATACCATTCCTGCTGGACTGACGGTCACGAACGTCACGACGACTGCCGGGACAGCTGGCGAAGCGGGTGGTGTTGTTACAGGCAGCGTTCCCACCTTGGCGGTCTCGGGCT
Source organism: Planctomycetaceae bacterium (assembly GCA_003501565.1). Taxonomy (GTDB): domain Bacteria; phylum Planctomycetota; class Planctomycetia; order Pirellulales; family Pirellulaceae; genus Aureliella. The sequence goes on from DNPC01000379.1 coordinate 3,057, forward strand.
CGGTAACGATCACGATTTCTGCGACCGTAGCCGCTGGATTCTCGGGCACTACGATAACGAACACTGCGACCGCCCAGGCAGATGAGGCCACGCAAGTTTCGGCCAACACGGATACGACAGTCAATCCACAAGTCGATCTGGTGATTACGAAGACTGATTCTGCCGATCCGGTTACACGTGGCAACCAGCTCACCTATACATTGAATGTCACCAACAACGGTCCCAGTGGAGCGACCAACGTCGAAGTCGTCGATACCCTGCCCGCAGGCGTGACGTTCAGTAGTGCGACTGGCGGTACGGTGACACCACCGAGCGGAGGAAGTACCGATGTGACGGTCGCGATTGGTAGCCTTGCCTCCGGTGCATCACAGGCAGTAACGATTACTGTTGACGTGGAAGATACGGCAGCTGCTTCGATTACCAACACTGCGATCGTTCGCTCGACGGAATCAACCGCTGGCTTCGATACAGATACCACCAACAACACAGCTAGCGAGCCTACAGCAGTCGAATCAAATATCGATCTGTCTGTCACCAAAACTGATTCCGTGGATCCCGCAAACGCCGGAGAGTCGCTGACATACACGATTACGGTCGCCAATGCCGGACCAAGCTTGGCCACTGGAGTCAATTGGAGTGACAATATTCCCGACGGCCTGCAAATCACGTCAGCCACTAGTAGCACAGGCGCAACAGTCACTGTGCCAGCATCGGCCCAGGACACGACATCGGCCAATCCGGATGATCTCACGTTGGCGATCGGCGACCTTGCGTCCGGAGGCAGCGTGACCATTACCGTCGTCGCTACGGTTTTGCCTGACTTCCGCGGTTCGCTTAGCAATGTTACCAGCGTTTCAACCAGTGACGCCGGCATGAATGAGGCTGATACGACCAACAACACGGCCACTGAGACAACGGCGGTGAATGCTTCGGTAGATTTGGCAATAACCAAAACGGACAGCGTCGACCCAGTAATCGCTGGTAACGCGTTGACTTACACATTGACGGTTACGAACAATGGGCCGAGTACGGCCACGGGCGTGACGGTATCCGATGTGTTGCCGACCGGCGTTACATTTACTAGTGCCGTAGCGAGCCAAGGTTCGGCTGCGAACAACAGTGGTACGGTTACGGCGACACTGGGTACGATTGCCCCAGGCGCAAACGCTACGGTAACCATCGTTGTGAATGTGGACGAAGCAACTCGGACAGCACTGTCTAACACTGCCACAGTCACGTCGACTGAAACCGATTCGAATACAGCCAATAACTCTGTCACTGAACCCACGACGGTAAACGCCCAAGTTGATTTGGCCATTACCAAAGTTGACAGTGCAGACCCAGTCGTTCCCAACGGCACTGTGACTTATACCTTGGTAGTCACCAACAACGGCCCAAGTGAGGCGACCGGTGTTACGGTCAACGACACTTTGCCAGCCGGGCTGACATTGACCTCGTCTTCCACGACGGTCGGTACCACCACGGACGTTGGCAATGCGGTTACCGGCAATATTGGGACGCTCGCCTCAGGTGCAAGTGCTACCATTACAATCAACGCTACCGTTGACGCTACGGCAACGGGAACGCTCTCCAACACAGCGACGGTGAGTGGGACGGAGACAGACAGTAATACGACGAACAACTCAGCAACTGAGACAACCGACATTGCCATTCCTGGTAGTCTGTCAGGTAGGACTTACGTCGACCTGAACCGAAATGGTGTATTCGATGCGGGTGAAACAGGGCTGCAGAACGTGGTCATCGCGCTTGCGGGTACCGATACCGGCGGCAACGCGGTCAATCGCACCGAGACGACTGATGCCAATGGCGAGTACACGTTTGCTAACTTGCTGCCAGGTACCTACACATTGACGCAGACGCAACCAACGGGCGTACAGGATGGTCAAACCAACGTAGGCACAGGTGCAACCGGGGCCACCGCCGGTACCAACCAGATCAATTCGATCACACTTGGTAATGCACCTGCTGCGGCTGAATTCAACTTTGGTGAGATACTGTCACCGCTCAGCAAGCGTCGCTTCCTGGCGTCTTCAGGACCGACCGATTGATCCCAGAAATCACCTTACCTCATTGGCCTCGCAAGCAGTGCATTTGCGAGGCCACTTGTCTCCAGTAAGGTTTCCTCCGAAAATTTAGTGCAGGAAGAGTCCACCGCCGGACTCTTCCTGTTTTCGTTGGTCAATAAGAAATACCGTCCAACATACCGAACCGAAGCCACCGGCCGCAGTCGTCGGGACCTTCGGTGGCAGGGCGCAGTGCGTGTCGAGCGCACGGAGTGAGCGTATCTATCCAACGGCTTGCTTTCGTAGGGCGGATTTGAGTAACACTTCCGACTCGGAGTTTAGATTGATGCATTTCTACGTGGCTGAGCAGCCGATGTGGGTTGCGGTTAAAGGTGCAGACGCAAAGAAGGTCGTCAATAATTTGTGCACGGCTGATATCGTCCAGCTCGGCGAGAATGAATCAACTGAGTGTTTCGTGACGGACGTTCGCGGACGAGTCGTTGCGTTTGCGATTTGTCATGTGGCGGGAGAATCGGTCAATCTGCTTGGTACGCACCCCGATCCGCAAGCGGTCGCCAACCACATCGATCGCTACATCATTCGTGAAGCTGCTGAGGTCACGGACTGCTCGCCGGATTCAAGCATTCTCTTGGCTGACGCCCCGCCATCGGGACTCGAGCTTGGAATTCAGGTTCCTGCTAGGTTGTTTGTCGGTGGTGGGTGGCTGATTGGAGTTGCGCAAAACGAGTGTTCGACGGCTGAGCAACATTTATCCAGCACTGGTTTTGAGCGATTGTCGCCGTACGATGCTGAACTTAAGCGTATCGAAGCGTTCTGGCCAAACAATGGAACCGAAATTGGTGAGAAATCTCTGCCGCAGGAACTGGACAGAGACGCTGTTGCGATCTCATTTACGAAAGGTTGCTACCTGGGGCAGGAAACGGTAGCTAGGCTTGATGCCCGAGGGCAACTGCAGAAGAAGCTGTGTTTGGTTGGCAGTGATACTGAACTTGCGGTCGGTGGCGAACTGACCGACGGCGATAAAGTCGTGGGCAAACTCTACAGCGTCACGAAACGGCCTGATGAAAAATGGCTTGGACTTGCCAATATGCGGCGTGGGTATTTTGAGCCAGGAACGACTGTCTACGCGGGCCAGGCCGCGGTGAATGTCCAGGATATACCCAGTTTCGATCAGCCGCAGGCAAGCAGCTAGGTAGACGTCGTTGGAGTAGATTGGAGGTTACGTTCCGTGGTAGGAGCGTGATGGAGGCACTGCTCGATGAACGCTAATGTAATTCCTCAATCGAGTTCAGTAGTTCTTCCTCGCTAATCGGTCCAGTGAAGACTCTTGGCGAATCCGGACTGTCGGGAGTAAATAGGGCAACTGCAGGCAAGCGGGTGATTCCAAGTTTATCTAACAAGGATTGTGTCTCCTTGTTGCGTGTTGTCCAATCGGCTTCCAAGGTAACGACCTGATGCCGTCTGAGTGGGCGACCCAGCTGCTGCGAGATGGTGTCTTGATTCAACTGCGATTCG
>DNPC01000414.1:0-2553 GCA_003501565.1 Planctomycetaceae bacterium
ACCGACGAGTAGCAGCCGCTGGACGGCTCTACTGACGAGTTTTCTCGGCTGCGGTCTGTCCGTTTGACCGCAGCCGAATGCGTAGGCAGGCACTAGATTCGCGCACGTCTCCCGCTCGGCCAGACACCAAGACCAAACTTGACATGTACTGCATTTCGCAGTACATTCTAGTTGTTGGCAGTTCGCCTTCTATACGGAGTTTTGGCATGGCTAAAAATGTCTCGTTGATGGTTCGATTGGACCAGGATTCAAAGGATTTGCTGACGGCTGCGGCGGAGCTGCGTAGTATCAGCGTAAGTGACTACGTACGTTCAGTGACGGTAGGGCAAGCCGCACGAGAGATTGCCGCTGCCAACGAAAACACGATTGCGATGTCAGCCGACGAGCAATTGGAGTTTTGGAATGCGCTGAACCAACCTGCCCAAGTTTCTCCAGCTCAGCGGGAACTTGGCAAGCTTATGCGAGGCGAGCTGTGACGGGAGTGCGTTTCCCAACCGGCTGGCATGTTGAAACGCTTGCGAAACCACACAACCGCCGGTCGTTCACTTGCGGAAACACACAAGTGGATCGGTGGCTAAGGCAGTCCGCACTGCAAAGCCAGAAAAAGCACCTGAGCGTCACCAAAGTGCTGTTGGATGAAAACGATACGATTGTTGGATTCTACACGCTCGCCACATCGCAAGTTGATTTTTCTGACCTACCACCAGAGCTCTCCAGAGTATTGCCTCGGCGGCAACTGCCCGTGGCGGTTTTAGCTTGGTTAGGCATCGCTTCACGATTTCAGTCGCAAGGCCTCGGAAAGCGGATTCTTGCGATGGCTCTCCGCGACTGCTTCGACGCCAGTCAAAGTTTCGCTTTCGTTGCTGTATTGTTGGATTGTGTTGACGATTCAGCGAAGAAATTCTATCGCCAGTTCGACTTCGACGAGTTGCCCGGTCATCCGATGCGATTGTATTTGTCGTTTCGAATGCTGGAAGGAATAATGAAGAAAACCAGCGATACTGAAGCATAAGCGGTTCCCGATGAATTCATACGATAGTCCTGCTATGGTAACTGCTTTGGAAACCTACCCACAAACTGCAACAGAGTTGTCGAAATCGAAGATGGCCGGCTGCGAAATCGGCGCTGACAAAGCCAACTATCGTTGACAGTACATGCTCTTGTGATCGGCAATTCGAGCCTCCGAAGTCGCCCGAATCGGATGCGCGCTTATCGAAGACCGGCCGAATATGTGAGCACGAATTTTGCGGGTCGGCTGGCATGGAAGCCTCAGCCAAGAATCTCGTTGATTACTCTTGCTGGCTCTACGCCCGTGAGTCGCATGTCGAGCCCTTGATGCTTGACGCTGAAGTTGTGATGGTCGATTCCTAGCATGTGAAGCATTGTTGCATGAAGATCGCGAACATGAACAACATCTTCGACTGCGTGATATCCTAGTTCATCGGTGTTTCCGATGGCCCCGGGTTTGATACCGCCGCCAGCCAACCACATGCTGAACCCCTTGATGTGATGATCACGTCCAACACCGCCCTTACCTTGGAACATAGGAGTGCGTCCGAATTCTCCGCCCCAGACGATCAAAGTATCTTCCAATAAACCGCGTTGCTTAAGATCTTCCAGCAGCGCCCACGTCGGTCTATCGGTGAGTCCACAGCAGATCTTCATGTATTTGTCTAAATCACCGTGGTGATCCCACCCGCGATGATACAGCTGAATAAAACGTACGCCACGCTCAGCCAATCTACGCGCAAGCAGACAGTTAGATGCATACGAACCGTCTCCGGGGGTCGCTCCATACATATCAAGAACATGCTGAGGCTCATTAGAAACATCCATCAACTCGGGAACCGATGCTTGCATCTGGAACGCCAACTCGTAAGCCTTTATGCGAGTTTCGCTATCGGGATTCTGAGTCGTTTGGTTGCGGATTAGGTTGAGATCGTTAATCGTGTCAATCAGCCGTCCTTGTTGCGTACGTGTGACTCCCGGCGGATTGCTGACATAATGGACCGGATTACCAGTTGAGTTGAACTCAACACCTTGAAATTTCCCGGGTAAGAACCCGCAACTCCACTGCCGCGATGAAATCGGCTGGGGATTTCGCCCACCAACGCTTGTCAAAACGATGAACCCGGGCAAATCCTCCGTTTCACTGCCGAGGCCATACGTAACCCACGAACCCATCGACGGTCGCCCACTGATTGCAGTCCCCGTGTTCATGAAAGTGTGGGCCGGATCATGGTTGATCTGCTCAGTCACCATTGATTTAACGACGCAAATGTCATCGGCCAACTTAGCATGCCACGGCAGGTAGTCGCTAACGTGTAGCCCGGTTTGACCGTAACGTTTAAATTTCGCCAAGTGCCCCTGAACCTTTAGTTCTTTCCCCTGCAGCTGAGCAATGGGCTGGCCGGTGGTAAAACTCTCCGGCATCGGCTGTCCATTGAGGCGATCCAGGTCAGGTTTGTAATCAAACGTCTCCAGATGCGACGGTCCACCTGCCATGCATAGAAAGATGACCCGTTTGACGCGCGCCGGTAGGCGTGGCCCCGA
>DNPC01000414.1:2635-13007 GCA_003501565.1 Planctomycetaceae bacterium
AGGCGTGGCCCCGACGCCGGCGGTGCCGCTAAGCTTGACTTTGCCGATAGCAAGCTCGCTGCCGCTGCAGCACCTACCCCCATTGCACCGCTGCGCAAAAAAGTGCGTCGTTTGAGTTCATTCATGTCTTGCATGGTGCGTTTCATTGTGTCTGTAAGTACATGGTGTCTGTACGTAACCGATTTCAGTAACCCAAAGTTACTCGGCAGTCGCCCGGCGCGGGAACGGTCTCGAACCACTCAGTTGCGAGTGATGCTCTCGTTTAAATTGAAAATCGCACGCGCAACGGTCGTCCAGGCAGCAAGCTCGATCGACGACAACTCTGGCGGCTGACTCAAGCCAACATGCGTCAACTTATCTGCTAATCCAGGGTCAGCTCTGAATTCTTCAAGGGACTTTTCGTATAGTGACCGTAGCAATGCCCGCTCTCGTTCAGTCGGCTCACGGGATAGAGTCCACGAATACGCAAATCCGAGTCGTGAATCAAAATCCGAATTCGCTTCGGTCAAGACGCGTCCTGCGAACGCTCGGGCCGCCTCCACGAATGTTGGATCATTTAGTAATGTGAGCGCGGCAAGGGGAGTGTTGGACCGCGGTCGCTCGGCGGTACACTCTTCTCGCGTCGGTGCATCGAATGACTTCAACATGGGATGCAAGAACTGCCGCTGCCAATGCACGTAAACACCACGTCGATATTGCTGGAGGCCGGTATCAGGATCATATTTCCGTTTGGGAAAGTTCAAGTGTCGGTAGTAGCCAACAGGCTGATACGGCCGAGCACTCGCCCCACCAATTTCATCATGCAGTAGGCCACTGACTTTCAACGCGCTGTCCCGAATCATCTCGGCTGGCAAACGGTAGCGACTCGCTCGGCTGAACCACTGGTTATTCGGGTCGGCCGCCAATCTCTCCGGACCGACGATCGAAGACTGCTGGTAAGTTCGGCTGTTGGCAATGATTCGGAACATGTGCTTGATATCCCAACCAGACCGAACAAACTCGATGGCCAAGTTGTCAAGTAACTTCGGAGCTACCGGTGGAGTACCTTGGCCGCCAAAATCATCAAGATCCGCAGCGATCGCGTTACCAACCATCAAATACCAGAATCGGTTGACCATCACTCGAGCCGTCAACAAACCAACGCCGCTTTCCGAATCGACCAGCCAATTCGCCAAGTCCAGCCGCGTTGCACGATTACCGCTTGCGCTCATTGGACGCATAAACTCTGGAACCGCAGGTTGTACTACCGGCCCACTTTCATCCAGCCAATTGCCGCGTGGCAGCACGCGTGTTATCCGAGGCTCAGCCAGTGCTACGGATATCATGCTTCGGCGAATTTGTGCATTAAGTTGCTTGATTGATTGCTGGAGCCTTTTAATCTCCGCCTGGGCGGCAGCTTGGTTTTCAGCGGCTCGCGCTTCTCCTTCGTCACCAGGCTCTATTTCACTACCGGAACGCTCGACCGACTTCCTAGCTGCAACAAGCTGCTTTGTTAGCTCGGCGAGTTTCGCAGTTTGTTCTTGAGTCGGCAGTTCGATTTCAGGTGGCCGGCGCGTTGGCAAGGCGTTGGTGCCGATTTTGAAGTGCTGCGTATCGTCCAGGTCGGCGAAGAACGCGGCCATGGAGTAAAAATCTTTGAGCGTGTAGGGGTCGTACTTGTGATTGTGACATTGCGCGCATCCCAGCGTTCCTCCCATCCAAACCGCCGAGACATTTCGAACTCGATCAGCTGCATAGATCGCGATGTATTCCTTCGGTTGCAGGCCGCCTTCGTGAGTCGTCTGTAACAGTCGGTTGTATCCTGAGGCGATCTTTTGATCGAGCGTGGGATTGTCGAGTAGGTCACCGGCCAATTGTTCCCGCGTGAACTGGTCAAATGGCATGTTGTCGTTCAGCGCGGTGATGACCCAGTCACGGTAGGGACTGATGTTGTGGTCTTGGTCTCCGTGGTAGCCGACGGTGTCGGCGTAACGCACCAAGTCTAGCCAGTACATGGCAAGACGCTCGCCAAAGTGCGGTGAATCCAAGAGTTCGTCCACAACCTGCGAGTAGCCCTCACTTGAATCGTCCGCCAAGAATGCGCTAACTTGCTTGGGCGTTGGCGGCAGGCCAGTTAAGTCGAAGTAAAGGCGTCGGACGAGTGTGATTGGCTCCGCATCCGAATTTGGCTTTACTCCCTCTGGCATACGTTTGACGACAAAATCGTCGATCCAGTTCTTCGGCCATGTCGAGGTGCGTTTTGGGATGGGATGCAGCACTGGCAGTTCATAGGCCCACTGCTGAGTCCAAACGGCTCCCTGTTCGATCCACTCTCGTAGCAACTCCTTTTCCGCTTCGGTCAGGCTCTTGCCAGAATCTGGGGGTGGCATCTGTTCGTCTAAGTCAGTCGACTCGATTCTGGATATCAACTCCGATGCGGCGGCGTTATGTTCCGCAATGACGTATTCCTTTGCGGCTTCTTCGAGATCAAGCCGCAGGTCCGCGCCACGATGGGCTTCGTCAGGACCATGACAGAAAATGCACTTGTCCGACAGGATTGGTCGAATGTCCCGCCCGAAGTCTATACGTTCCTCACCGAACGTTGCGTTAGCCAGACCAGCTACGATCCCGCCGATCAAACATAGTTGAATAATTGTGTTCATTCTGCTTCCGCCAAGTTATTAGCACCATGCAGGAGCGGTGCGTCGGACGCTCTATCATAACAGGTCCGGTTGGCCTTCATTGGCCTCATCCCCCTCGACAATGGCATGCTCTACATGCCAGACCAACTACTCTGGCGAACCACTCGGGTGGCTCGCTCGGCCTCGCACCCGCACGTGTTGTGATGACGACTCCACGCAGCACCCAACCAGTCTGCATACGCCATACGGTAGAATATCGCGACTGCTGACACTAATTCCTACAGCCGCGGACCGGGCAATGACCAAATTTCCAAAACATCCAATTGCACCGCTATGTCTCACACTCGCATTGGTTGCTGGCGCTGGTGAAACAGCGCTTTGCCAGGTTGACGCGATAACCGTCAGCTCGATTGGCACCACAGCCGCCAGCCCCGCGGATGCTACCGAGCGTCTGCAAGCGGCAATTGATGACTCCACTGGCATACTGGAATTACCGGCGGGGATTCACGTTATTTCACGACCATTGGTAATCGATCTTCGCAAAACGAAATGCCGAGAGGTCCGGGGCAATGCAGCCACCGAAGTTCGCATGGTAGGACCAGGACCAGCATTCCGAGTACTTGGGTCGCATTACAAATCTGCGGCTCCGGCCGGTTTCACCGAACAAGTATGGACGGACGAGCGGATGCCAACCTTTGTGGGATTTGGCATTCGAGGCGACCACAAAGAGGCGGACGGAATCCAGGCTACCGGCACCATGCAACTGACCGCTTCGCGGATGCATCTTAGAAAACTGCAGCACGGTGTTCACCTAGTCGAGAACAATCGCAACGTCATCATTGAAAATTGCCACATCTACGAGTGCAGCGGCGTTGGCATTTATTACGATGATGTGAACCTACATCAGTCGAATATCGTCGGCTGCCACGTCAGCTACTGTGACGCAGGCGGTTTGGTCTCGCGCGGGGGCAATGTACGGAATATACACATCTCAGGCAGTGACTTTGAAGGCAACATGTCCGCCAAGTCGCCGGCGACCGCGAACATCTTGATTGACTGCCGAACAAGTGAGTACGGCACCGCAGAAGTAGCGATTACGGGCTGTACGATCCAACACACGGACGATGGGCCAGATTCCGCAAACATACGAATTTTCGGCACATCGAAGCGTGGGGCGGTTTCACCTTCCAACAACGAACGATCAGATTCGTTTGGCCCCAATGAAGGCAACATTACAATCACCGGTAACGTCCTCAGCGACGTCCAGCACAACATCCACTTAAACGGCTGCCGCGGCGTGACCGTTGTCGCCAATACGCTGTGGATGGGATTCACCCACAATATGCTGGTGGAAAACTGTTCATACGTGGTTGCAACAGGCAACAACATGGATCGCAATCCAAGGTACGACTACGGGAACTCAACGACCAGCAAGAACCTGGTCGTGTTCGAAAACTGTCGTCGCTGCACTATCGATGCACTCTCGATCAGTAACATTACGGCAGGACCTGCCATCGAGTTTCGGGACTACGAAGATATGCTATGTAGCAAACTAGCGGTATTCGACGCACCGCTTGCAATTCGACTTTCAAACGTCAGCAACAGCATCTTTTCTAGCTGCATGTTGCGCACCTCGAACGGAAGACCGAGAGTGGAAGTTTCAGGTGGACATCACAACGAACTTGGGAACCTCGAGGCGTACGCGCGTGACGATTGATAGTGGCGTGCAAAATGCTATATCCCAGCACGACGCCTCAGCTAGCCAAGTCCATCATGGTGCTTTTCCTCGCCCGCACCCGGTATCATGCAGCCAAGTTTCATTTACGATCGGTCACACAAATGCACACTGTCCCTCAACGCATCCTGTCCCTGAATGCATCTTATCCCTGAAAGTTAGCAGACCAATGAACTCCTCAAAGTCTACTCAGCAACCCAATCGCCGTCGTTTCGTAGCAACTGGAGCCGCTTGCGCTGTGCCGGCTCTATGGTTGCCAAAACGTGGTTATGGACAATCCGCAAATGATCGGCTCAATGTAGCCGCGATCGGCACCAGCATTTACACAGATCGCTACACCGGCGATGGCGACCACCCTGGGCGCGGTGCAGTGGTTGGACACCAGGCTGGAAAGCTCGGTGATATGGTTGCCGTTGCAGACGTCAACAGCCGCAATGCGGAGTTCTTCGCACAGCAATACGATGGCAACTGCCAAATCTACAAAGATTACGAAGATGTGCTTGCCCGTGAGGACGTCGACGCAGTTACCATTGGGACGCCGGACCACTGGCACGCAAAGATTGCTATCGATGCAATGAAAGCTGGTAAGCATGTGTACTGCGAAAAACCGCTGTCTTTGACTGTTGCGGAAGGCCAACAGGTTTGCAAAGTCGCCACGGAGACCGGCAAGGTCTTCCAGGTTGGAACTCAACAACGCAGCGAGTTTGATCAGATCTTTTTAAAAGCAGTCGCAATTGCCCAGAGTGGCATGCTCGGTGACAAACTGCACTGCTTGATCAGCGTTGGCACCGGCGAAAAAGGCGGGCCGTTCGAGAATTCACCTGCGCCGGACCATATCGACTGGGACAAATGGCTAGGCCAAACGCCTGAGGTACCCTACTGCAAAGAACGCGGCGACTACGACTTCCGCTGGTGGCTCGAGTACAGCGGCGGGCAGGTCACCGATTGGGGAGTGCACCACGGTGATATCGCAATGTGGGCGATGGGAATGCATGATTCCGGGCCAACTCGAATTGAGGGCAAAGGCAATTACCCAGATGTCGAAAATGGATTCAACGTCGCCGTCGATTTCGACTGTAATTTTGAATTCGAAGGCGGCCACACAGCTCGATTGTACTCCGGTAAGAACGAGCTGATTATCGGCGGTGAAAAGGGGCGCATTCGCGTAAACCGCGGTGGCCTAACAGGCCGACCTGCCGAACAACTCGGCGTGGCCCACAAGATCACGAAGAATGAGTGGGGCACCGGAGAGAAAGCGAATGATCCCAAAGCTGGCGGCGGTATGGGCCCGCAGTGGCTACAAGATGCTGTCGACAAACTGTGCCACGGCAAGGAGCCCGGCAATCACATGGCGAATTTCTTTGAATGCATCAAGAAGGGCGGAATGCCAATTAGCGATGTATGGTCGCACCACCGAAGTGTCAGCCTTTGTCACCTCGCTAACATCGCGATGATCCTGGATCGGCCGTTGAGTTTCGATCCGAACGCCGAAAAATTCGTCAAAGATGATGCTGCCAACGCCATGCTCAGCCGTGAACAACGCCCTGAGTATGCGATTAAGGTGTAGGCCGCATAGCGATTGCAAACTGCTACCATTAGCCGATCGGCTTTAGCCCCGGTTGCTACAGTTGCTACCACATCAGCCGCAGGGCGTTAGCCCCGGTTACTACATTTCCTGGCGCATCAGCCGAACGGCGTTAGCCCCGGTTACTACATTTCCTGGCGCATCAGCCGCAGGGCGTTAGCCCCGGTTACTACGGCTTCACAGAAGCCTATCTTGCTCACCCATTCTCATCCGCCCCTTTCCTGTCTTGCGCGTCCACAACGTACGCAACAACACTTGCTATACTGTCCTCCGAATTGATGATTTTCCAATCACCGCCCACGGACCAAACTGGCCGTTCTCTAAAGTCTTTCCATCGCTCTCTCAAGACCCTTGTGCAATTCGCCTTGACTTGGTCACGTACCTTCGCCCCGGCAAGGCCCGGAGCCGTCACCACGAGGTGGGCGTGATTGCTTCGGAAGCTGACGGCCCACAAATACCAAGCACGGTAGTCGGACAGGCGAAAAACTTCGTTTTCCGCGACAGCGCGTTGCTCTTCGTTTAGAAGTAACACATCATGCTTTAGGCGGTCACGATGCCACTGTTCTAACATCGGTTGGGGACTCCGGAATCCATCTCGCCGAGAACGCCACCAGCGGCCGTCGCCTTGCAAATACGTCCCATAGATGGTGAACGTGATGAAGAAGGCTACGGGATCTGATTGCATGGATTTGTTCTCCATGGGGCATCACGAAAGCGTTCGATTAGTCGGTGCCACGGGCGTGGAAGTCAGAAGGTGTAGAAACCGGGGCTAACGCCCTGCGGCTGATATGCAGGTAATTGCAATAACCGCGAATTACGATGCAGGAGTTGCTGAAGAAACCGGGGCTAACGCCCTGCGGCTAATTGGATCCGGCTAAAACCGCAGCTAACGCCGTTCGGCTGATGGAATTTCGGCTGATGGAATTGGGGCCAAGGTCAAAACAGCAGGGGAGCGGGGCCGTCGGCGAATTCGCTGGGTTGACCAAAGTGTTCTTGAACCAAGTCGCCCAAGCGGTCGCGGGTCTGCTTACTCATCAAACGTTGCATTTCTTCGATGGCATCATCGGACACCAACATTGGCATCACATCAGCTAGCAACTCGTTGCCGTAGCAGGCAGCCATGATCTGATAGCGTGAACACTCACTGCGAGGTTTCTTGGTGAAAACACACTCGCTGAGCCAAGGACTCATGTCGTCAGGGTCACTTTGCTCTGCTTCGGCGAGCCGCTCGATCCGCAGCTGGACATCCAGCCGCTCTTCTTGGTAGACCCGTATCCGCTCCATCGATTCTGCCGACAGTTCCTCGCAGATTTTTTCGCGGCAAGCTTCACAGATCGCCATTTCCAAAATCGGTTCACTGCCGTGAAAAGCACGCTCGATGAAGTACAGTGAGTCGTCGAGCGGACGCTCGCACTGAATGCACTTAGTAAACGGGCCTTCATGCTCAAGCGAGTGAAAGCAAGTTGGAATTTTGATCTTGCGTGGAAACATCGCTGTAAACCTGTTTACATCGTCGCAGAACGCGCGACGCACTCGAGTAAGAACTCTAGAATCTCAATCTGCCGAAAAGCCTCAGCCACGTCCTGCCCCCAAGTATAAATTCCATGCCGCCGGATGATATAACCATGCGGGAAGGGACGATCACCATCGGCCGAAGCAGCTCGCACTCGCTGGGCTAGTTCTGGAATATCCTGCGTGTTCTCGAAGATCGGCAGCCACTCACGATGCTGGTGCGTGGTCACGCCTCGCAAGCCCTTAAGCATTTCGTAGCCCTCGAGCAAAATCCCTCCCTGCGGTGCAAACCGATCAGACAGGATCGTTGACCAAACGCTGTGAGTGTGCAGCACGGCTCCAACGGTCGGGTCCTCCGCAGCAAGACAATGCAGTAGCGTCTCCGCTGACGATTTGGGTTGATCGGGCAGCGTGGGCTGTCCGTTTGCGTCACACAACACAAAATCGCTGCGAGTAAGTTGGCCTTTGTGCTTTCCGCTAGCGGTAACGAGTAGCGTCAACGGATCACGGGCGACAACCGCACTGTAGTTACTACTGGTACCAACACTCCAGCCGCGGTTCCAAAAAACGCGCCCCGATTCGATAAGTGCATCAATCTGTTCTGAATACGGTGCAAGGTGTTCTGGTGGTGGTTGCAAGGTACTGCTATCCATCGGTGGGTTCATGTTCTGTGCAGGTTTGCTAGGCTCGGTCCTGGCACGCATGTGACAAGGGCTTGCGGCCTACATCGCAAGAATACGCAAGATGAAAGGCTGTGCGACAAGAGGGCACGCTCTCACGTCTACATATTTCAACTCTCAACTATGCATACGAGGAAGTGGGTTCCCTCGACTGATGATTTCGGATTCGGCCGCCGACAATTCAGCCAGCCTGTCTCGAACAACCTCGTCGGCAGCAAATTGCTTCGCAAGCCTAACATACGTGGTATGGTGCCGCGCCTCAGATTCAAATAGCGAGTTGTAAAACTCCGCCAGCTCTGTGTCATCAATATGCTTCGCGAGAAGACTGAAACGCTCACAGCTTCGAGCTTCGATCAGTCCGGCGACAAGCAAACGGTCGATGGCTTTGTTCGGTTCGCCTCCCCGCACTAACCCATTCAGCTCCTTGCCGTAGTGACCAGCCTGCTGCTTTACGAAAGGGATGCCACGACTGCCGAGCAGTTTGATCACCATGTGAAAGTGCTCGAGCTCCTCTTCGACGATTCGCGTCATCTCAGCACATAGGTCCTGGTTGTCGATGTACGCGCCCATCAGGCTCATCGCCGTAGCCGCGGCTTTGTGCTCACAATGCGCGTGATCGATCAGAACCTGGTCCAGCGACGCTTTTACCTGTCCAATCCAACGACCATCGGTCTCACTTTGCAGGCTGAGCATTCTGCGAATCTCAATGAATGTAATATCAAATCTAAGAAAACAGCGCACTAGCGTGCCGGCGGCTGATCCCTGGCCGCAGTGAAGCAACACGTGGTTGCAATTCGAGTAGGCGGAAGTTCCCCCCGCTCCGACAGATCATTAGACCCGTCCTTCTGCCCAGCGAAAAGGAGCCAGCGCAAAGGAACCAGCGGCGCGGTTTCCACACAGCCTGGGAGTGCTACGATGTAGGCTTGATCGAATGAGGCGCAGACCAATCTACTGCATGTGTTCGATGCTACTTCAACCACGGCGTTGGAGCTGGTCTCTCGATCTGTCTGGGCAAATACAGCGAAAGCACGCAAGATTAATGGCATTCTGGAACAAGAAAGACAAATCAGACGACGGTCAACAATCCGGGCCGGAGGCTGGTGAGGACGCACCTGCGAAGAAAGGCTTCTTCGGTGGCATCAAAGCAGCATTATCAAAGACGAACAAGGCACTCAACACGGACATCCGTGACCTCTGGAAGTCCGGTGGCCAGCTTGTCGACGACGATTTTCTAAAACGCCTCTACGCCTCGCTGATCAAGAGCGACATCGGTACCGAAGTGGCCGGCCAGATCCGCGACCGCATCGGGAACGATTTCCGTGCTCGGAAAGTAGAATACTCTGAAGTTGTCGGATTGATCCGCGAGGAGATTCGCGCGGCACTGAAGCAGGAAAGCAACGCGATCAACCAAGCCGCTGAAGGCCCGACCTTTATCTTGGTTGTCGGCGTCAACGGAAGCGGCAAGACGACTTCGATCGGCAAGTTGGCCAATCGATTTACCAAGGAAGGCAAGCGCGTGCTGCTCGGGGCAGGCGATACGTTTCGAGCCGCGGCAGTGGAACAACTGACGATCTGGTCAGAGCGTATCGGTTGTGAGATTGTGACCGCCAAACAGGGAGCCGATCCAGGAACGGTCGCATTTCAAGCATCGAAGAGGGCCGTCGACGAGAACTTTGACGTCTGCATTCTGGATACGGCAGGACGTTTACAGACGCAGAGCAACTTGATGCAGGAACTCGAGAAGATACGCCGCGTGATCTCGAAGCATATTCCCGATGCGCCACACGAGGTCTTGCTCGTGCTGGACGCCACCGCAGGCCAAAATGCGATCAGCCAAGCCCGAGGATTTTCCGACGCAGCAGGCTGCTCGGGGATTGTCTTGGCGAAGATCGATGGTTCGGCCCGCGGCGGTGTGATCGTACCGATTCTTAACCAGTTTAAGCTGCCCGTAAAGTTCGTCGGACTTGGTGAGGGAATTGAGGACTTTGCCCCGTTTGATGCCGACGCATTTGTCGACGGGCTACTCGACGAAGAGTAGATATCGCAGGATAGATGTCGCAGGGTGGTATCGCAGAGTAGAGGTCGCAGCGTTGATGAGGCCCGCCCGCTCTGGAAAGCTTGCCCGCGTGCTCCGGCAGGCTTGCCCGCTTGGGTCGTCCGCGATGTATCCCCCGGGGCTGAGCGGCGAACGGACCAACCAAGAATAAGTCATCAAAATGGCGGAATGTCGCCTCAATGC
>DNPC01000409.1 GCA_003501565.1 Planctomycetaceae bacterium
ATGAGTGCTACCCGCGCACCCAGGCCCGCGGCTCCGGCCGCCGCAACAAGTCCGGCGGTGCCTGCTCCTATCACGACCAACTGATATGGCTGCGTGGGCTCCGGATTGTTCCAGTCGGCAGGGTGAACCGCATTGGCCAACATCTGGTTATGAGTGTCGAGCGGATTGAGTGCAGGGATGTGTTCGTTCATGGCATCAACTGGCTAGGACTTCTTGTGGGATGGACTGGCCTGTCGCCGAATGGCGAGTTTCGTAAAGACGAATCGAACGACAAGGGGAAAGACACCAAGCATTGCAAGAGCGGCCACAATCTGTGTCATCTGGCTGGGGGATATGACGGCATTTACGCCTTCATCAGCCAACGCTCGTAAACTAGGAACACGCGAGCCCGCGTAAACGTAGACGATCGTACCAGGCAACATTCCGATTTGACTCACCCACCAGAATGTTTTGGCTGACATCGGAGTTAGTCCCATCACAGCATTGATCACAAAGAAGGGAACAGCTGGAATGAGTCGCAATGTAAACAGGTAAAACGCCCCTTCCTTGCGTAGTGATTCATTGAATTTTTCTAGTGTGTCACCGAAACGATTTTGGACCGAATCGCGGAAGAACAAACGGCTGAGCAGGAAAGCCAGTGTCGCCCCAGCTGTTGAGGCAAAACTTACGAGAACCAGCGCTCTTGCGAATCCGAAGTACCAACCGAACACCAGCGTCAGTACCGTTGCGCCTGGGAGAGAGAGTCCCGTCACAGCAACGTAGATGGAAAATGCGATTCCATACACGAGGATCGGGTGGGCGTCTTGGAAAGACCGCAGGGACGATTCTTGTGCGGCGAGGCGATCAAGTGAAAGCTGATCGCCGAAAAAGAAATAGGCCGAAAACGCAGTCACGACTAATGCGGCGAGTCCAGCCCATTTCACAAAGGGCCTCTTGTTCGCAGGCGGCTTCTGTTCTGCAGTCGGGGTCTCGCGCGCATCTGGGCTCCCGTCATCAAGCCCTCTTGCGTTCTCCGTCGCGGCTTTGGGCAATTGTTGCTCGTCGCGCGTCACAAGATTCTTCCTTAACTTGATGAGTACCGCAAAGCTATATGACGGGTGAGCCTGGCAGTGTTTCGACGGTTAGATGACGCTTGCCGCCAGCGTCACTTACAACGCGGGGGTGCAAAAAATACTGCACTTTGCCGGTGCTCTATTCTACGAGTGGACCAGGTTTTAAGCTGCGTTGATGGCCTGCCCGCATGCAAGTCACGAACGGCTGGACCGTTTAGAAAAGCAACAGGTCAAGGCTTTCCGAGTGGGCAAGTTGCCGATATCCTACCAGGGTAGGCTCTCGCGATGGACTCAGATCACTTTGTGGGCGGATCAGCTGACTGGTTCAAGAACTTCGCGAGCCCGAAAATCTAGGACATTGCAATCGTTGCGGATAGGGAGATGCTGATGTTGCGAAATATCCTTGCATCACTGATGGCAGTTTGCGTTCTCAGCCAGGTTTCCAGCGTGCTGGGGGCCGATCTGGTGCTCGGCTTTCGAATGAAAAAGCAAAAGCACTTGCACATGCATGATGCCGCTGCCACGACGAAATTTGTTGATACTCTCAAGATGCTGCAAGTGGATGTTAAGACTGCGCAGCACGGCAACCACCAAGACGTCATCTACTCCGCTCCGCAGTGGAAGAGCTTGGCACTCAAGAAACCTTCGCAGCTCAAGGAGTGGAAGAAATGGCTGGCCGATAACGGATTCGAGACGCTCGTCTCCTATCCAGCTGGCAAGGCGGAAGTGTCCAAGAGTAAGGAGAAGGATCCTTCTGAAATCGTGCAATTTCGGGCGGCCAAGCAGGTCGCAATGCACATCCATAACGAGACGTCCGCCAAAGAGGCCGTCGCAATATTCAAGGCCCTCGGGTGCCAAGTTGAACGGTCAACTCACAACGATCATTTCGATGTAAAGATACAGTGCCCCCAATGGCGTGAGATCGCAATGCCGGACCACAAATCAGCGAGTGCCTGGGAGAAGTATCTCAAAGACGCCGGTCTTGAGACAAAGCATGAGCACCGCCACTAGGCTGCTCCGCAGCAGTCTGTTGCCATTGCGCCACGACCGAATCGCGATGCTCGTTGCTACTGCTTGCGTGCCGCGACGGTTGCGTTCGTCGTGCTCCCTGCTACGCGTGCAAGACGTGAATCCATCTTTGCGAGCTTGTTAGTACACTTCTTTGCTTTTCACGGCTGTATTGCCGCGCTGGACGATTGCGTCGAAGATGTCGCGGCAAGGTGCGATCAGATCTTGGGCGGTGACTTGGGGGCCGGGTCGATTGCAAGCTGCAACGGCGATGAAGAACTTTGCAGGAACATCGATCGTGGCGAGTGAATTGTAGCGAGCAGTCGGTGACAAGCTTTCTTGAACACACTCGCGAACCGCTTGAGCAGCTTCATTGCGATCGGCGTCGAGTAGAGTGATTAACAATTCAGATTTATTGCTCACATAGCAAGCAACTTCGTCAATCTCTGGCGAAGTTGAAATAGCCTCGATTAAGCGGCCTTGCCATCGCGGCAAACCGTCGTCACCTAAGGAAAACACGGGACCGGGTGGATCGCTATCGGGTTTGACCGAGACCGTGGCCAGTGCGACATCGCGACCTTGTTTCCGGCAGATGCCAATTAGGCGATTCACTGCACCGACAAAAATCGGATCGTTATGCCCGTGAATTTCGGCAGCTGATACACTTCCGGCAGGCAATCCTTCGTCTTCGCTGTCTTGTGATGTGTTGCTGTGCGCATCCGCATCATGGTCACCGATCCTCCCGCGATCGACGGGCTCTGCAGAATGGGTTGGCTCGTTCGGTGTGACGTTCGAAGCGCCACGATCGCTGTACGTGCTCGACAGCTCGTCTACGTTAGCGCTAGCGGTATCCAGACACGCCTCGATCGATTCGACGCCGCGCTCTTGTGCAACAGTGTCCGCCGCTATCGACTCCGAGTCGGGTGCATTGGACTGTGCAGCCGTCGCGTCGGCGGGCCTCCCAGCTACCGAATTATCCAAAGGCGACGACGGGCCTTTTGCCCTGGACGATTGGTCGTCGCGGACGCGATCAAAGATGCTTTCCAGTTTGCGCCAATGCGCGGTCACTTTCTGCCATGGAAGGGCAACGTCTGCCCAACTGCGTGGCAGCAGCGTAACTGCACGTTGATTGGTAACTTCTCCAGCCAATTTCCACAACAACGTCGGACTTGCCCACTCCGGGCGATCTGGGATGTAGGCGTCGATACTTTCATTGGTCAGCCAGCTCGAATCAGCCTCTGTCTCATGGGCAGCGCTTTTCGCGAGCTCTTCTGCAACTGCGGCGAGTCCAGAGACGTCTAGGTCGAGGTGCTCAAGTACAGTTTCGTCGGGGCAAAGGCGCTTTCGATCACCGTCCAAGAGCAACTCAATAAACGGTGCACCCAAGACGTTAGCCGCAGCTGCAATCGTGAGCGTCTCCGAGAGTCGCACTCGTGAAGCGGTGAAGCTAAGCGACAATTCGCCTGTGGCCAGGGCTCGGTAGAGTGGCAACAGGCTGGACAATACCAGTCGTCGGAAAATGGCGACCGCTTCAGGTTGATCCGGAACATATCCAAATACTTGTTCGATCGCGAATCCGAACCAAACCGACGCATCCCGCAGTTCGCCAGATTCCCATTTATCCGAGTTCTTAGTGATTGGGCCCAGTAGTTCTTCGACCGCAGCAGATACTTCACTTTTCGTGCCCGCGTATCGAGGCCCACGATTGGGGTTTCGAAGCCAATGCAACAGCTCGGGCGCGATGACTTCCTCGCGGTGAATGCGAAGTGCGAGCGCAAATTCGGCGGGCAATAAACCGGTAGCTAGGGTCGAATTCATAGCGATTCTAACGAAGATTCGTTTTTTTCTGCTGCGCTGTGACGCAGACAGTCCAGTCGTTAGAAGCCTAGGTTGTGGCTGGCTCGGCGCTTCAAATTTAGGGCATTGATTTTAAGATTTTTGTTGCTTGTTGCTCATCGACAACCGTTGGCTCTACGGGAACACGTTCCCATGGCATTTGATCAAAACTCTGCAATAGTTCTGCACAGGAGACTTGCTGTGGTCGTTCGATCAGCCCCGACGTCCAGCTGAGGTATCCAATCAAAGCCTCGGCCGATACGCCCAGTTCCCGAAACGAGCTGACACGTGTATCGCCGTGTCGTTTTGCGAGCCTTCGACCATCTGGCCCGATCATTAACGGCAGATGGTAGTACTCCTCTGGCGGCATTAGCCCCAAAGCCGACTGCACAATGCGCTGCCGAAAAGTGCTGAGGATGAGATCGTTGCCGCGCACCACTTCGGAAACCTGCATGTCAAAGTCATCTACGACAACAGCAAGTTGATAGGCTGGCAGCCCCGAGTCCTTGGCCAACACAAAATCGCCTAGCGTTTCTGATGGATTGAGTTGCTGAGGGCCCAGCAAACCGTCTTGCCACTCTAGAAGCGTATCGGGCGTAAGCATCCGCCAAGCGAACTTGCGTCCCGATGCTGATTTTTGTTCCATCGGCGAGAGACTCCGGCAAGTTCCCGGATAACGTACTGCGTCCAATTCGAGGGTGGGGCGGGATTCATGCGGCGCACTCGCAGCAGCTTCGACTTCTTTGCGTGAACAGTAACATCGATAAACCTGTTCGGCAGATATCAACTGATCGAGACACTGCTGATATCGCTGGATGCGGTGCGACTGTACAAGAGGAATTGGATAGCTGAGCCCCGCGGCCGGCTCTGTCGAAACAGAATCATCAGGGCCGTGGTCCCAATCGAGCCCCAGCCAGCGTAGGGTATCGATCGTATGTTGAATCGTCCATGGTTTCACACGCGGCGAATCAATGTCTTCGATCCTAAGGAGCAGGGTCCCGCCTTGTAATCGTATCGACAGCCAGGCCAGCAGGAAGGATCGTGCGTTGCCAAGATGAAGCGCGCCAGTTGGGCTTGGTGCCAGACGCCCAACCGGCGGCCTTTCATGTGACAACTTACTGCTCCGGTAAGGGCTTGAGTGCTAGACCGGTGGTTCGCGGGGTTTGCCGAACGCGCTACAGCGTTTGGCCTCCGTCGATCGCCAGGAGTTGGCCAGTTGCCATCTTCGTTCCGGTTGCGAAAAAGATAATGCCGTCTGCGATTTCATCGGGTGAGCTAGCGCGAGGAATCGGAAAGCCCGCAGTCATTTCACTTAAATCCCAGTCGTTATCACCGTCACGGATCCATCGGCTATCAATCGGCCCGGGGAGCACGGCATTGACGCGAATCTCAGGAGCGAGTGCCAGCGCTAGCGACTTTGTCAGGTTGTTTATGGCTGCTTTGCTGGCCGAGTAAGCGATGCAGGAACCGCTGCCCGTCAGTCCCGCCACAGAGCTAACATTGATGATCGAGCCGTTATCGCTTTTCTTCAGCAGGTGTGCCGCAGCTCGGGCGCAGAAAAAGGTGCCTTTCAGATTCACGCCTAGGATTCGATCCCACTTGTCTTCGGTCATATCTTCTAAGTTGGCCGCGGGGACGAAATGCGTCATAGCGGCGTTGTTGACGAGGGTGTCGAGTCGACCGAACTTGGAGGCGATTGAATCGATCATCGCCCGACACGCGGATTCGTCCGAAACGTCGCAGGCAATCGTGATTGTCGAAGCACCGAATAGTTCGACGGCATCGCTAGCAGTCGATTCGGCGTCAGCTTGGCTGCGCGAGTAGTTGATAGCTACGTTGTACCCAGCAGATGCGAATCGTAGCACTGTGGCTCGCCCAACTCCGGTGCCTCCACCCGTTACCAGTGCTACCGGTTTGGTCGTCATCGTGGATTGGGTTCCATAGAGTGTTGCGTGGTCGCTTCCGAATTCTAGCCACTTAGAGGCGCTCTAATTCGGGCTTTGATCTAGAGCGTTTTCATTCCAGTAAGTCGGCCGACACGGCAAACGCCATCCCACAGATCTTTTGCGGTTGCATAGCGATCGGCTGGACTGGGAGAAGCCATTCGATTGGCAAGATCCATCAGCATTTCGTTCATGCCGAATTGCGCCGCTGGCGTGACGCGGCGTGGCGGTTCTCTCAAGCGGGGCAGGATGTCTTTGAGTTGGCCATATCCAAACGGCGGTTCACCGGCCAGCATTTCGGTCAACACAGCACCGAGAGAATAGATGTCTGAGACGATCGGAGGCACACTGGTATCGCCGGTCAGTCGTTCCGGTGCAGTGTAAGCTAGATTGGAAGGCAAGAAAACGTGCTGAGTGACTGCTGCCGACGACTGGCTAACGTCCTCAGCCTTGGCAACGACCAGATCGCTGAGTACCCAAGCGTCTTCTGACTCTCGGTACAGAATATTAGTAGGACGGATATACCGGTGCGATATACTGTTTCGCTCAAGCACTTCCAGCGATTTTGAAATGCAGTAAGCAACTCGCCAAGAATCTTTCCAGTCGAGCCGTCCATCGATTCCGTGGCTCTCGCGGCGGTCATCGATCGAACCGCTTGGGAAATACTCCATCAAGACCCAACAAAAGTCTGCACGGCGGCCAGCACGGTACAGTTTGACCAAGCTGGGATCACGGATTGCTTGTAGCATTTTCATCGCGCGGATGAAGCGTTCTTCGTCCTCGGATCCGCCCGGTGGAGTTGGGATGATCTTGATGGCCCTCTGTTTCCCCGATTCTGGATCCGTGGTGGCGAAGACTAGATTGCGTCCGCCATCATTAATCATCTTCTCCAGCGGATACTTGTCGATCTTGCCAGCGGTTTTGAGCTTGTCGATCAGCCCGGCAACGTCGATTGATTGGCCGGGCGCGTTTGTGAAATTGGTGGGTGAATCTAGGTCAGTTTCGCAAGTGATCCGGAAACGCGTGTTACCGGCTTGAAAAGAGCCACTTCCCGCAAACTCATGCCGATGCACTCGTTTGCTGTCTACAAATACGCCAGCTTTGCTTTCCAGGTCCGTCAACGTGACTTT
>DNPC01000129.1 GCA_003501565.1 Planctomycetaceae bacterium
AACGATAACTTCCCGATTGTGCTCAATAGGATTTCGGTACGTGACGCTCGACCTCGAGCCATTCCGGAGCGGCAGCCAAAACGCGGTCTACCGCATCGACCTGCCGTGAGTTGCGTGATGCCCTAGCACCGCTAGCCCGCTCCTGTTTTTCGCCGTTCCTGCGTGGTGACTATGTTTCGCACCTGGGCGGGAAGTCTCTGCCGATCGGTCATAGGCTGGTTGGGAGTCCGACGCATTAGTTTACGAAACCGTTTGCGTTGAAGCCTTCGCCAACTTGAGCGAAAGGTAGAACACCGTAGATTCCTCGCGTGAATACGTTGTCTACGAAGTCGTTGAAACGCGCGACTGGCTTGAGTGGCACGATGATCGTATCACGATCTCTGACCCAGATTTCGTCGGTGCTCGTCAAGCTTCTGGCGGAGTGAACTCCGGCGAGATCGACAAGCGTTGCTATCAGCCGCCAATCCTCGGCTCTTCGGAAAATTGCAATGCGACGATTGTTTCCGCGTTGATCGATAATCCCACCCGCTTCGATGATAGCTTGGGTGACCGTGGTAGGGCCGTTGAGTGTGATCCGGCCCGGGGTGGCCACCGCTCCACCGACCCAGGCGAAACGCGGGGCTTCAGATTCGATTTGTACATCGACTTCAAGGCCGCTGACGATCTCCTGATACCTCAAGTTGATTTCTCGTTTGATCTCACATGTTGTTAGGCCGAGCACGCAGACGGCGCCGATCTTGGGAAGCCGTACGTTGCCATCGGCATCAACGGTGTCTCTGATACCTTGTCCACCAGCGCCAGCCCGAGCGTCGACCGAATTGATAATGCTCTCCAGCAGTGAGTTGCCTTTGACGAGGACGACATCAATGGCTGGTTGCTTGATGAATTTTTTGTAGCGCTCATTGAGTACTCGCCGGAGCTGTGGGATGGTCATGCCTGCGGCCGCGACCGTACCAATCATCCTCAATTCGATGTTGCCATCCATGTTGATGACAACACCCCTGCCCTGTACGAGATCACCGACCTTAATGTCAGCGTCCTGAATTGAAGTGACTTCAATTTCGTCGCCAATCTGCAGACGGAAGTTCGGGCTTTTCAACTGACTGCGTAGATAAATGAAACGCAGTTGGTCACCGACACGAATTCGATTTTGCATCGTTGAAGGAACTCGAACTGGACCGCGGAATTCACCATGAGCCAGTGGCTGAAAATTGTAAGGATGTAAGTCGCGGGCGGTCTGCGAACGGTAGCAATTGTCCGCGCAATCGACGCCGACCATGCATGGCTGACAGTGACCGGCAGCCACCTGAGGCTGAGCAGGCGGATTCGTAGCGGAGTAGCCGCAGTTATCGCACTGCATCGCTCCGCCGGCGGTCATCTGTGAGTGCATGGGCATCACGTAGCCAGGTTGACCAACCGGCATAGAATATCCGTGGTTTGATACCGGTGTGACTACCTGTGCACCGCTCGGGCAAGCGATTGCCGCAGCCAGGCCAAGTGCTAAAAACAAAGAGCGATTCGCTAGAGCTTTCATGGTTACATTCCTTGCGAAGACGCGCGACGGCAGCGATGAAGCCGTTCGATTAGCGTGCGTAAACGGCTTGTTGCGTCGGAATCGTTTGTGGAATCTGTGGTTGCACCGGCATGACAGCTGGAGCGGCAATTCTTTGATTGGGAGCCACCTGTTGTGTCAGGTGGTTCACCGGATTCATGGCGACAAACGTCTGCCCCGAGACATAAGTGATCTGTGGGCGTTGGATCGGAGCAGGCGCCTCAGGTTGGATCTGCACAGCGGCCCAGCTTGCCAGCTGCGCATCACCGAGTTGTTGGCTGGCGATAACCAGGTTTTTTGCCGCTTCCGGGGTTGTGCCGAGGCGTACCGAAGCCAGCAACGCTTCCTTGGCATCAGCGGGGCGGTCTATTTGTAGCAGCATGAACCCGAGGTTATTCAAGGCCAAGCTGTTTTGAGGGTCAATGGCTGCCGCCGCTCGGTAAAAAGTGATTGCCTCCCACTGGAGGTGTGACCGTTCGATGCCACTTCTTGCAATGGCCTGTTCCTGGGCAATACGGCCAATCATGTAAAACAATTCGCTCGCATAGGGATGGTTCTGGGCAGCATCAACAAAGCGAGTGGCGGCCCAGATGCGATAGTGCTGGGCAGCAGCCAACGGCGAAACTCCGGCGAGATTGTACGCTTTGAGGGCGTTGCTGGTGTGTGCGTCAACGAGTCGTTTGACGTCGCTATGGCCATGGGATGCGTCGGAGCTTGAGAAGTCACGCGCCTCCTGCAATGCCACCAACGCATCTGCCATCGTGGGCTCAGAAGTGAAGCTTCCGACGTGCAGATCAATCATTTGCATCAAGTATCGAGCCGCTTTAAGAGCTTCGTCCCGAGCTGAAAAGAATGCCCGACGTCCCAGCAAGCGTTGACATTCAGCGCGATGTTGGTCGATACGATGTGCGACAGCTTTCCAGCCTTCTGGGTTGTCAACACTCCGGGTTGGTAACCCGCGTAATTCCTCGGGGGCCGCCAGTGATTCCGTAATTGCGGAAGCCAGTTTTTCCTTGCGTTGGGCTTCTAATTGGGCTGCCGTGGGCTGCGGTACTGGCGGAGCAAGGCGGGGCGCAGAAGGCTGGCGATCTCGTGCTAGCAACGACTGTTCGACCTGCCGCGCGTTTGAGCCGCTGGCGCGTGCCAACCTCGCTTCGGCGGGAGACTGCGATGCAATTTGGCGTTCGTTGCGGCCGGCGGCAAGACCCATTGCTTGAACGGGTTGTTCCAAGTCCAGCACGATACCTTCTGTACCGGTGTCGAGTGCTTGCGAGGCATGATCGGTGTTGGTCCCGGGATTGCTGGCGGATCTGTGCATTGACCATGCGGCCTGTGTGGCCGGCAGCTTGCTTTTTGCAGCCTGGGACATGCTCGCAGTGGACTGCGCGGGGCGTGGCCGCGTGCTGGGGACCCACCTAATCTCGCCAGGGCTAGGCAGCCTGTTTGAACCAGACCGCGTACGGGAACTAGACGGCGCGGCAGGTCTGCTGCTGGAGGCTGGTCCGGCAGCTGGGCGCGAAAGTGCACGTACTTGTGTAGCCTCTGGGCGCACCGCAGCCGTGGATGACGGCGACTGGTTGCTCTGGCTAGGCTGTACAACGAGTCGAGATGGTCGAGTTATGAACTGCGGGCTGGCGCTTCGATGGCTAGCGGTTCGACTTGTTGCTGCACCAGGTTGTTGGATGTAGTTCTCTTGCGATTGGCCAACAGAGCACGGGTAAACTGCCAGTGGAAACACGGCAAGCAGGAGCAGAGTTTTCTTGAGCGACGCGTGCATGGAGGAATCCGTCCAAGTGTCTCTGATGAAACGAAGAGTGCTGGAAAACGCGACTGCAGACAATGGTCAAAGCGCGAGTTCAACACACTCAGGAGACATAATCGGAAGAATTACACCTAGGTTTTACATACGGAGCTATAGAAACGAACCGTAGATGGCGGACCATCGGCACAGGCCAGATAAGCCGCATAGATTGCCACTGACAATGCTAGCAAGAAGCCATAACTGAAAGATCATTACGAAAACGCAAACAACTTACGTTTGGAATGCAGCAGCTGGGCTATTCGCAGAGGTAAAAGAAACAGCCGCCATGCGGTTGCACGACGGCTGCTTAAATCTGCGTTCTGGCTTCCCGGCGCCAACTTACTCAGCGTGAACTCACTCCGCGCTACGGGAATAGCTGGGCGCTACGAAGTCCTCGGGCTTGCGAGTCTCGGTCTCGAGACCAGATTGAGTCAAGCACTGGTCCAGGCCATCTTGTGCTTTACTGATCAAGGCGTCGCGTGTCGCTTTACCTTCAGCTGGCATTCCGCGAGCGGCAACGGGGAGACTCGCTCCGCTGCTAGCGATGGCCGACAGGTAGCCGGTGTTGTCGATAACGCCAGTTGAACCCGGTAGCAGGCAATCGTCGTCGGTCGCCGCGGCCGCCTCAACTCCCTCTTTGCAATCGCCCAACACGACCGATAGCACTTTCTCAGCGCCCAATTCCTTGAGCGAATCTACGGTGCCGCCACCCAGGTGCCAGTCCCATGAGTCGAAGACGATTCCGACGTTTTTCGCAGTCATCGCGCGGACGAGGGCGCAGAAGCCCTCGGTATCGGCGACAAACTTAAACTGCTTGTCTTCAGCCGAAGCATCCTGAGGCGAAAATGCGAGCGCAACTTTCACGTCTTGGCTGTCAAACTTGGCGGCAATTTCCGTGACGCGTTTCCGAACGACTTCAAAATACTCTGGGTACGGAAGCCGGTCAGTGGCTGCTGGCACTTTGACAATCGCGACCGGGCTACCACACTTGTTCGCAATTTCAGCGATGCTGTCGAGCGAAGCTAGTTCTTTTGCGAACTGCTCGTCGTCTGAGTCTAGGTTGACAGGTGCATCAAAACCAGCCGCGTTCAGTTTCGAACTTAGCAGGAAACGCGAGGCGCTCTCGAACGATGAACGCTCACAACGTTTCGCAAGATCATCCATATCGATATCGATCCCCTGAAACCCGTAGGTCAGCGCCAGTTCGATGATCTCGCTTTGGCGTCCGGTGATCGATAGATGGTCGCAACTCAAGTTCTTGTACATCTATGTAATCCTCCTCGAAGAGTTGTGTTCCAAGGTAGACCCGAGCTGGTCCACAGAGCACTTCGCTCACGCAGACAAACTAGGGGGTGTGACCCCATACGGCCACATTCATGACGATTCCCAACGGTCGATCGTCGCCCAATTGGAGGGGACTTAGAGGGTATCGCTTCCACAATGTTCAGGTGGCGTCAATGGCCAAGCCTCCGTTTCGGCCCGACGTGTACCCGCTTGGGGTATCGCAGCCTTGCAAGTTGACTTTCCACCTAGAATCGTCATCCTGCCGGTATCTTTACCGACCGGATTCCGTTGGATGGTAGTATGCCACAACGATCAAAAATGCGACAGGGGACCAGGCGAGCCTGACCGCAAAGTTTAGCTCGCCGCGGCCCTCGAACTACCC
>DNPC01000236.1 GCA_003501565.1 Planctomycetaceae bacterium
TTGGTCGTTCCGCAGCACGCGAGGCTTGGAATCGCTTGCGACCAAGACGATATCGAGGTCCCCGTCATTGTCTAAATCACCGACCGCCGCACCGCGACCTACCATCCGCTCGAGTGCAGGTGCACCAACATGTTCATCGCTCAGTTCGACGAATTCTGAGTCTGATTCAATGCCCGCATTCCAAAAGTATTGCGGAGGCTGTGCATACTGTTGTGTTGCCTGGACTTTTGAGATTTCAGCCTCCAAGTGTCCATTTGAGCAGACGATGTCTTGCCTCGAGTCGAGATCAAGATCGGCGAAACACATGCCAAAGGTCAGATTCAGTCGACTGAGCGGCCCGAGTCCGCTGGCCATCGCTTGATCGGAAAAGGGCAGGGTAGGGGCATCAGCAACATACAACGACGATTGTTCGTTGGCAAAATTGCCGATCGCGATTGCCAGAGATTCGTCGTTTCGAATAAACGCACAATCCACTCCCATCGCGCCGGTTGAACTACCGGTACGATCAAAAGCGATGCCCATCGGAATGCCCGATTCCTCGAAGATCTCGCCGCCAATATTCAAGTACAGAAAGTTCTGGACTGTGTCATTGGATACCATCAGATCGGTCCAGCCATCATCGTCGATGTCCACCGCGGCCACGCCCAGACCTTTGCCGACAGGTACGCCCGTGTTAGCGTTGATGACAGGGATCCCCATCGCTTCGGTAACGTCTGCGAAGACTCCGTCGCCCTCATTGTGAAAAAGCATGTTCTGTGTGCCGGTGAAAGCGGTAGGTTGCCCGTACGCGCGGCCCACCCCTACAAGCGTGAATCCAAGGGAGAGGTCAAGTTCTCGCGACCACATAACGTAGTTGCATACGAACAAATCGAGCAGGCCATCATTGTCATAGTCGAAAAATGTAGCGCCACTACTCCAGTCCTCCTCCAATCCAGCTACGCCAGCAGAATCGGTAACGTCTTCAAACTGCCCTTCATTGTTCTTGAACAGTAGGTTGCGTCCAACAGCGGTCACGTACAAGTCATCCCAGCCGTCGTTATCGAAATCACCAATCGTGGGAGACATTCCATACAGTTCGACTGCAAGTCCAGCGTCAACGGTCACATCTTCGAAATTGGCTTGCCCATCATTCTGGTACAGGCACAGTGAACGAGGATTGGGATTGCGGTCCTTGGTCCACTCCCAATCCATGCCACCGACGAACAAGATATCCTGATCACCGTCTCGATCGTAGTCGAAGATGGCAACACCCCCACCCATCGTTTCCGGCAGGAGTTTCTCGCCAGCCATACCACTTTCGTGCTTCCAATCGATTCCACATGATTCGGTAATATCGGTGAGCGGAATTTCAGGCAGCTTGAGGGTGGTGGCTTTGCGCTGTTCTGGCAGAGTCAGCTCCGTTGACTTTTCCTCCGGAGGCGGCGGTTGTAACAGCCCACTGACCAGCCATATTCCACCACCGATCACTCCAAAGGCCAACGCGACCAGAATGGACTTTTGCAAGGCAGACGCAATTGCCTCATCGTTTTGTTCATCGTCTTCGGTGAGATTATTGTCGGTCATATCTGGCAAACGTTGAATGGAGTTTTGACAAGCGGAGCACGGAAGAGTGGAGTCCCGAGTAGAATCGTTACTAAGCAGCAGCGAACTTTTGAGTCGAGCGTAGTGAGTTAAGGGGATAGGCTGGCATCAATCGCCGAAGAAGAGGTGGCAGTGGATGTCACAGCATTGTTCTCTGCAGCTTCGTTCTCCACCGCATTGTTCTTCGCAACGTCGTTGATCTCGGCCTCGCCCTTCTCTGTGGCACTTTTCTCAACATCGTTTTTTGCAACGTCGTTTTCATCAACGCTGTTTTCATCAACGCCGTTTTCATCAACGTCACGGTGCAGCGAGTAGATCACAAGTGATTCTGCTGCATGGTCGGCTGCTGGATATTTCCGGCGTGCGATTGGGATGGCTACATCTGCTGCATTGTCATCCATTTTGAACTTCAGTTGTTGACTTCGGTGGAAATCAGCTTTATCGCTCTCGCCGGTCTTCGTATACAGCGTTGCCAAATTGGCATGAGCCGAGACATCTTCAGAATCTACTTCCAAAGAACGTAAAAACTGCTTTTCAGCTTCTGCAAAGTACTGTTTCGCTTCGTCTTCACGGCGTCTTGCTTCCGCTTGTCCTGCTAAATCGATGAGTGTTAGGCCAAGTGCATTGCGGACACGATGGTCGAGGCTAAAGTCAAACTTGCGTTCACGACGTTCGCTGGTATCGTCCTCGAGAACGCTTCGGAAACTCTCGGCCGCCTCCTTCAGAAAACCCTGCTGCCGACTCACTTCACCGCTTAGCCATGCCAGGGTCCATGCTGGCGGGGCTGGCGTCATCGTGGCCGCTCGCTTCAACGATTCCGTCGCTCCAGCCAGATCGCCCTCACGAAACTGTGCACGTGCCAAATTGAGAGGACCATCAAATCGACCAAGTTCCTCGACCTCACGAAATGCTTCTTGCGCCTGACGAAGCTGGCTCTTGCCAGCCAGTAGCATCCCGATCCCGTAGTCATTCCATCGTTGCCACTCGATCGGAGTTTCACGCGAATCATCGCTGTTGGGCTGGATTACCCTCCCGTCAGCGGTGCGAACAGGCAAAGTGACTTGGTCTTCCGCCATGACGGTAACCGGCAGAGGATTGCCTGGTTCGGTTCGCCCGCGGAATTCATGATCGCCTTCACGGAACGAGTCTTTCATGAACTGTACGTACCCAGCGTCAAACTTTCGATACAGAAGCTTTACATTGATTTCCAGCGGCGCAGTAACGTCCGCTGGAACGGTCAAGCCATAATGCGTGGTTTGGCCAGCGCCCGGTGGAATCTGATGGTTATAAAGCGGCACGAAGATATCCTCCGCGTTTCGCTCCGCAATACGGTTTCCGTTTCGGTCTAACATGAAAACATTGACGAAATGCGACCAAGGGTCAACAACTCCCGACTCATCGACCGACCCGCTTTGTCCGACCAGTGCACCATCGCTTTTGACGGTGACCTGCAGCCAAAGTTGGTTGGAATCGACCGTGCCCTGGGTCAAATGGTGCCCGAGTTTCGTCGTCCGGATCACGGTTTCGAGCAGGTAGTCTTGGCCTGCATCTAGGACCGGCAATTCAGGCCCGATCGGAGCCATCAACTCTCCGTCGATCTCGCCACCCTCCCGGACGCCGAAAATGTCGACGCGAGTCACACCCACTAGTAGCTCCTTGGCGTTTTCTACCCATTTGTCGTCGCCACGCCACCAGGGAAGTGCGGTGTTTGCTCCAGGGAAGAAGTGGTCGTGAACCGCTAAGCCGCCAACCTTCTCACTCGGCTGGGCCCCAAACTCATTGGAGGCAATCTGTGGCATGTGGCATTCGTTGCAATTCGTTTCGGCGATCTGTGGATAGTAAAAACTCGACGCACCATGTCCGGATACGCCGCTAAGCAAGTAACTATCGTAGTGATTCTGTCCTCGAAGAAAATCTTTGTAATCAGTCAGCTCGCGCGGCAGGTGGACTTTGTGACAAGTGCCGCAGAACTCAGCCGATTTATGCAACGGCTTGAGGAATGTCTTCTTGTGGAAGCTGGGTTTAGCTTTGATGAGCAGTGAGTTAATTTTCTGCAGCAGTGGGTTGTCGCTGTAGGCAAATGGATATTGAATCGGCTCTTCGATTACGTAGTCAGCGTTGCCGCGGGTAGTCTGAACACCGCTGTCAGCGACGCTCCCGACATGTGTGATTGCGTGGCATACGGTGCAAGTGATGCCAGCCTGGCTGGTTGGGTCGTTTACATCATCGTAGTCCGGTTGGTCAAAGGCGCCTGAAAAGAAGGGAACCGGATCGTGGCAACCAGCACACCAGCGGGAGGCCTTTACGCTGCCATCTCGCTCAAGCACCTTTTCGCGTGTTTTTCTGACCGAGTACAAATATGCGGGATTGTTGAAGGAACTGAAGTGGTGGGCACTGTGAAACCAGTTGTTGTAGATATCTTCGTGGCACTGCATGCAGTATTCGTCATTCTGCAGGGCATGCGCAGGGATGAAGTTGCCAGTTGCGGTTCTCGCTAGCGAGGGTTCGAAGTACTGAGCGCCCTCTTTAGGAGCTTGTTGATTCCATGCACGCGGGTCCTGTGTTTGGGCAACTAGCATCACGCCGACAACCAATCCAGTAGCTATGGCAATCCGCCGACCCACGTACCACTTGATACGAGGGCCCACCAGACGGTGCAGCCAGTACAACCAAATCGCCAGCAAAGGGCCCACAATGTGTGCCCAATAGACCGCGTTGCGAGCAACCGGATGCTTCAGGTCAAATCCAAACTGCCGGGTCAATAGAATCCCAGACACCAAAACCACGACTGCTATTGCGAACAAGGCATAGCCGATCTTCACAGCGCGGCGGTTGCGCCGCTTGCGGGCCGCCAACATGTGGACTACGCCGAAGACGACTACCGGCGCAACTAGCAGTACTCCCAACGCGAGATGCGCAAGAAACATGAATTGGTAGAAAAGGTTTTCATACACCTCGCCGGTTGCTTTTTGCAGCCAAGTGACGGCGGCCAAGTAAATCCCGTTGGCTAGTAACAACGAGAACAAAGCTAAGACGACTACCAAGACGATTCGCATTCGCGGACTTACAGCGCGACGAACCTGTTTGCGAGTTGCAGCAGTTGACGAATTATTCATGGAACCAAGACGATGATCGAACGTGATTTGTAAGGATAAGTCCAAGCAACCGCGCGAGCGACGCGGTGTTTCGGTAAGTGTCGAATAGGAAGTGCCAGCTCACTGGGAGGTTTCGCCAAGCGATCCGTCTCGAGCAAAAGGCCAGCGGATTTAGCAGCTAAGCGTCATACCACACGAAATTGAGCATGAATCACTTGCAGCCTGCCAACCTGCCGGAAAGCTCATTCCGCGTGACCACCCTCATGGGGAGGAGCACGTCAGGAACCTTCTGGTTCGTGCGTAGGCAGTTGAGCGGATGCGAGAGACTGGGTACTTAACGCATTGCCCTCGACTCTCCGCAGTGTTGCGTCACTTATTTCGGTGGCCGGAAGAGTCCAGCAAGAAATGGCGCTGGGGGCAGTAGCGGGTCGCCAGTCCGCTCACGCTCGGCGGAACGTGGAAAGTCGAGCGACCAAGGTACAGAGATAGCAAAACCGTAAGCACTTCGTAGAGGCACGATGGCCGCGGGCTGAAAATCAGAATCGCTTGGCCGTCGTTCACAACCCGGACCATGGCAGCGCATCGAACGCAGCAGCGGAAAGTACTTTAGTTCTCCGTGATCGTACAACACTTGCACGGGGCCCGCGTACCACCAGCATTCCGAGACAATGGGTACCTGAGATGCAGGTGCACCGGCCGCAATCAAGTGAAGCCCGCTTTGCAGCACTACTGGGCTCGTATCTTGGTGACAGCCGGCGGTCACCGAGTTAACGTTCGAGAGTGCAGCGACCAATCCAAGCGCTATGCTCAACGCCACCGCACGGTGGTGAAAGAGCTTGCAAGCGGCTTGAGACATCGGATTCACAGTAATAACGAGCCTAGAGTTCACTGTTGTAGGACAGCTCTCGAATGTCGGAGCTGCCTTCCAATTATACGTTCGTTGCCGATAAATCGATCACAAACTTGTTTGGGAATTCGGCGATCGTCCCTAGTTTGTCACTTCGGCACCCAATTCAACCGCATAACCTGGCGGCAAATCACTATATCGAGTTAGGGTAGGCGCGTTTAGTTCGAGCACGCGCGCGGCCTGCGGCTGCTGCTCAAGCGGAGCAGGGTAATCCTTTTGATCCATAAACGGCAAGGGGAGCGAACTTTGGCCGGCTAGTGTGTTGATGTCAGCATCCTTGTCCCAGCCCGTGCTGTACAAAACAAAATCCCGTTTCCAGTCCTTTGGCAGCGGTTCGGTAGGAATTCGGAAGCGAAGTGTGACTTCGTCTCCGCCCTTCATGACGACCATTCGATCGTCGTCAGACCGCAGAATCTCCGCAACCGATCCATAGCGGGTATAGGGACCTCCCAGCGGCGGCCATTTTGGCGCCTCATCCAGCGCGTGGTAGTCAAACCAGTGCGGTTGATCCTTCGCTCGTGGCAGCGGCCTGCTGTAACCGCGGTAATGCAAGTCCGCGTCCAACAGTTCGCAAGGCTGCTGCCTGATCCGTGGACTTGAGCTCGAGACCTGGCTGCCGGCGGCGATGAACGCCTCGTCCCAGTAGATTTCCTGGCTGCCAGCGATCCGAATTCGATGGTCATCGCTTTGAAACACACCGTCGAGTTCAATGGCGATGGTCTTCGGTTTCCCACCAGGAAACCCGATGAGTGGATTTGCACAAACCCAATTGCCTTCATCGTCGACAACCCACAGAGACGGAGCTTCAGGAGCGGAGCGATCTGGGTTCTGCGAAATCCCAATATTCAAAGAGGTGTCTGTCGGGTAGAGCCAGCCTGTTAGGAACAACCGGAGGTCCGGCGAATCGGTGGGTAACTTTCCGAAGTCGTATTCGATGAAGTGGGGCTCAGTCAAACCTTGACAGAAACGCTGGCTGAACGCCTGAGCATAATTGCGATCCGTCGCAGCGAGCCGTGATGTGACATCTCGTCCGTAGGCATCGACAGCGGCTTTGGGATGGATGCTCTCGCCGACTGAGAATAGCTTGTGTTCGGCCAGGTGCGGCGGGCCAACTTTCTCATTGGTGAATACGCGGGTCGACGCAGGATGATCAATTGCGGTGAGTTGCACGTTGTCAAAATAAGCAACTTCCCAGAGCTCTTCGGTGATACGCAGTTCGATATATCCGTCCTTCTCGCGAACCAACTCTCCTGGCAACAAAATATTCTCCCAGCGGCGGTCCTTAAGCGTCGTTCCCCGCGAAACTTGTAAGCCAAGAGGCGCATTCCAAAGCAAGTCCGTGATTAATTCCCATCGCTGGCCGTTCCAACCATAGACATACGGACAACTGCCGCGCAAGAGCTGTTTTTCCTCGATCAGTGTATCGGGTTCGACTTCCTGAACGTTTTGGGTTAATCCGTTAGTAAAGATGACTCGCAAGTTCTCCAAAGAACCTTCACCGATCCCGAAGTGGGTTACCGGGTGCTCAATCAAGCGGCTTTGCAACCTTGAACCGTTCCACAATTCGAGCACACTACCCAGGCAGTAGTGATTGATTCGACCGCCTCCGTTGACATCTCGGATGCCCGCGACGCGTACGTTCAGGAAGCCGCCTCCCTTCGTGCCAGGCTCCGGCGCATTAACGCTAACAAGCAGGGTTGGTTTTCCATCTAGCAGCGTCAGTAGCTCGAGCCGACCGTCATAGTCGCGGTCCAACCCGCTTATCGAGCTGCTGTTTCCGCTCGCGATATCAACGGCCTCTGAGAAGATACCGCCCGCGCTGCCCAAGTGCAGCTGGATGCCTCCGCTGGTGGCTGTCAGCAAGTCCAAGAAGGTATCATTATTGACGTCTTGTAGGCTGACCGCGCGAGTATCCTTTGCGATTTCTTGAGAGCCGGTCGCATTCCAATTGCCGGGCTCAGGGGTCGTGCTCCGAACTACACGCGTTTTGTCACTTGCCAACGCGAAGTCCCACGAGCCGTTGAAGTCGATGTCTCCGATAG
>DNPC01000790.1 GCA_003501565.1 Planctomycetaceae bacterium
ATCTCCTTCATAGCAATTTGATTCGCCCCACCGCCAATCCAGCTTCCCGCGACGGTTGTCATCCCGCGCCATAGTTCATCGGGGCCTTCGGTTCCGAGTAAGTCAGGTGCAAACCACGACACTAGCAATATTGCAACGGGGCCGCCGATCATTACGCCCAGCGTGCCGGTTAAGAACATGATCAGTGCCTTGGGCCCCAGACCAAACACGGCTTTCAAATCGACGCTCAGTGTTAGCAGGACAATGCTGGCCGGTAGAAGATAACGGGATGCAACGAAATATAGTTTTGAGTCCTTGGCATCCACGACGTGGCCGAGCGTCAGCAAACTTGGCAAGAAATAGCACATTAGTAGCATCGGGACGATCGCATAGAATCTTCGAAATGGCGACCACTCGCTACTCGAAGACCAAAACACAAGCGCCAAGATCCCGATCAGCAAACCAAGGATGACGGCATCGTTTTTAATCGGGAAAATCCCAGGCTCGATTTCATTGCCGTGTTCATTGTCGGACGCATCTTTACTTTTGGCTTGAGACTCTGTGGGTTCGTTGGATTCTGCGGAGTCGATTTGCTCGGCGCCTGAATCCGATTTCGACGTGGCGCTTCGACTGTCATCTTCTGCTGGAACGGACGTTGCACCGGTCTCTTGGGCAGCCAGCACGCTTGTGCCAAGCGGCTGAACTAGCAGAACCCCCAGCAGTGTGAGTATTCCAGGGATCCAAGTCTTGATCGTGGCTAGCAACATGCCGGTGTGCCGAATTCGCAGAGAAATTGTAAGAACCTAAGCTCCTGATTATACCCTCACGCTATACCCTCTCTACACCAGCTTCCGATTCCCGTCCGTCTCAGTCGTTTAGCGGACGAGCGTCCGCCGCAGTAGAATTCACACCGCGTTTCTGGTTGCCCAGAAATACAGAAACGACGCAGTCAGAGCTCCTATTTGGTCTCCAACTGCGCGTGCAGTTCGCGGGCTTGTTCGCAGAGAGCGTCAACGAAGGGTGTGTCTGGAACTCGAAGCCAATGCAGTACTCCGCTAATTACCAACTCCTTCAGGTATGCGAATGAGAATCCATCCGAAACAGTTGCGACCGGCTCAATCTGCTCGGGTAGCCAACCAGTCTCATCAGCCAGCTTCGTGTGCCAGATTGCCAGGTATTCTTTTCGTTCCGCCAGTGAAGGTAGGCGGAAGTGGTACTTTCGGTCAAAGCGGCTTGGGCGTTGAATAATGGCTGCATCAATGCGTTCTGGATAATTGGTCGTGGCGAGTACAATCAATCCATGATTTTGTTCGAAACCGTCCAGTTGATTTAGAAAGAAGGAGCGATTTTCTTCATTGACGAGCGAATCTAAGTCTTCCAGGACTAGTACACAGGGCCGAAGGCCACGGGCACGCTCAAAGATGACCTGCCAAAGCTGTTCAGGCGTATAACGCTGGTGGCTGAGGCTCTGCACGTAAAGACTAGGGACGCCAAGTTCTTTAACTAGTGCGCGAACACAGTGTGTCTTACCATTGCCTGGAGGGCCAATCAGCAACGCACCGCGCCGCCAGGCAATTCCAAGTTGAGTGTAGCGGGCTTCGGATCTTAAGAAGCTAGAAAAGTCAGTTCTAATCGCCTCCTTCAGGTTGTCGGCCAAAATCAGATCATCAAACGTCGCTGATTGTACCGCTTCATACAAAGGTTCACTTCGCCTCCAACGCCCATCGGTAAATACCAAGATGGCATTGCCAGGTGAATGTGTTTGTCGTGACACATCAAGTATGAACTCTTCTGCGGTATTGGTAGATTCTGCGACAATCCACTGCCGCTGTTCACCACCACAGCCATTATCCCAATTTAGTTGTACAACGGTCAGACTTGAATCACGCCATCGAACATCCCATACAACTTGGTCAAATGAAGTGTAAAGACGATCGTAGTCTTCACCGCCCCAATAACGGAAGAAAACTGGTGGCGGAGGACTCTCCGGCTGTAGGCGACAGTTCCCCATCCTGGCATAACGCTCCAGGTCTAAGTGCTTGGTAGCAACGACCGCGCGGTCACCGGCCAATTCCTCGACCATTCGATTTGCACGTACGAGCAGCGCGGAAGGGTTGTCATTCAGCGCGTCGGTGAATAGTTTTTCGTTCATGGAGTACGAAGATACCATCAAGGTACAAAGCTAAGGACATATTGCCCGTGTAAAGGCCTAAGTGTAACGACAAGTTTTACGCGATATCAGTTCGCAGTAGAGTTGAATGCTAGTTTTGCTTTGGTGTCCAGCTACATCGCGGCAGACTTTTTGTTGGACCAGCAAGTAGCACAAAGGATCACCGCAACCCTCAAGTGAAGGTTGCAGTGATTTGTCGGGGAACCTTCAGTTTTCAACCGTAGCCAATTTCGCCTTATTAGACGGAACAAAGTCGTATCCGGCAGGGCTCATCGCAAAAGTTCCCTGTCCTTGCGTCAAAGATCGCAACTCAGTCGCATAGTCAAGCATCTCCGACAAGGGAGCTTTCGCTTCGATCTTGCAGATCCGTTCCAACTCTTGCGATGAGCTTAAACTCGCACGCTTTCGAGTCAGATGGCCTACAACCGAGCCTTGAGATTCATTGGGAATCTCAACGGATACATGGACCATCGGTTCGAGCAACGCTGGCGCGGAATGCGGCATAAGCACGGTCCGCATCACCTCCCAAGCACAACGCCTGAACGCAAACTCAGACGAGTCCTTTTCGTGCTCACTACCGTCTTGCAAAACGACGCGTACTCCGACGAACGGGTACTTGGCCAACGGACCACTCGTTGAGGCATCGACGAAACCGTCGCGAGCGGCTGCGATGTTGGCTTTCGAAACTCGTCCACCCACAATTTCGTCAACGAATTCAAATTTCGATTCAGCGTTATACGGCAGCGGTTCGAGCCTGCCAGAGATTTGGGCAAACTGTCCCTGGCCGCCGTTCTGCTTTTTGAGTCGATAATCGAATGGAACTGAAATAGTAGGACATTCCAGGTAGGCGACTTGTGGTGGGCCAATCCTAACTTCGCATGCGTGTTCGTCTTTCAAGCGTTGAACGTAGACATCCAACTGAAGACGTCCCACTCCAGCGATTAGCATTTGCCCCGAGGTCGGATCAGTCGCAAAACGAAATGTCGGGTCCTGTCGACGGAATCGGTCGAGTGCTTTGGCCAGTCGATCTGCATCGCTGTGGCGATGCGGCTCGATCGCCAGCTGGACAACGGGTTCTGCGACTATTGCGTTTTCCATTGCAAACCGCCTGTTGCCAGCTACGTAGGTGTCACCAAGTGCGCTGTCGAGTCCGACAACTCCACAGAGGTCTCCGGCAGTCGCGATTTCGATTTCTGTTCGCCGATCCGCATGCATGCGAACCAACCTCGAGAAACGATGACGCTCACCGGTGCGGGAGTTCGTGTAAGTCTTACCTTTCGAAAACGCACCTTGGTAGACACGGATGAACGTAACGGGACCGTAGTCTTCGACCAGTGTTTTGAACGCCATCGCCACAGCGGGCAATGCG
This sequence comes from Planctomycetaceae bacterium, assembly GCA_003501565.1. GTDB lineage: Bacteria > Planctomycetota > Planctomycetia > Pirellulales > Pirellulaceae > Aureliella. The sequence continues at coordinate 3,519 of DNPC01000790.1, forward strand.
TCGTCTGGCTTCAGTGCTAGCGTTTCCAACTTGTCATCGTCTGACTCCTTTTCGTTGAGTTCAAAAGCAGATACCTGGCGATCTGAAGGTGCTGGCAAATACTGGACAACTGCATCGAGCAACTCTTGCACGCCACAGTTCCGTCCGGCACTACCGAATAGCACAGGTGTAACGCTATGCGATAGCGTAGTTCTGCGAATTGCTGACCGTAGCTCATCCTCACTCGGATGGCCAGCCATCGCAGATTCCATTAACGGATCATCAACCATCGCCAGCCTCTCGACCATCTCGTGACGCCAGGATTGTGCCGCTTCGTACAATGACGAAGGAATCGGCTCGCGACGTACGATCTCACCAAATTGCCCAGCAAAGTACACTGCTTCCTGCGTCAGCAAATCAATTACTCCGGCAAACGTTTCGCCGCAGCCAATCGGTAACTGCAGTGCGACTGCGTTAAGACCGAGCTGCTCTCGCATTTCTTGGATGACGCGCTGAGGATTCGCACCCACGCGATCCATCTTGTTAACAAAGGCGATGCGTGGCACTTCGTAGCGACGCATTTGCTTGTCGACCGTATACGATTGACTTTGTACTCCACCCACACTGCAAAGAACCATCACAGCGCCATCAAGTACTCGAAGCGCACGCTCAACTTCAACGGTGAAGTCGACGTGGCCAGGAGTATCGATGATCTGCAGTTGATGCTCCTTCCATTGCACGCTCGTTACGGCGGAAGAAATCGTAATTCCGCGCCGGCGCTCGATTGGATCGGAATCCATAGTGGCACCAACGCCATCAGACCCACGAACGTCGTGGATTTGATGGATTTTGCCACAGTAGAACAGCATCCGTTCGGTCAGCGTCGTCTTGCCCGAATCGATGTGAGCGGAGATGCCAATGTTTCTAAGACGTTCAATTCTGGTCATAACAGACCTCTCGTTCGAGCGTTTAACACACGGGTAGCGGTAGCACTGCAAAACGCGTTCGGTCGCAGTGCATGTTGATAATTCGCGATAAACCACGCGCACGTATGACTCACGTAACAAGTCGATGCAGGGTGATTCGCCCTGAGAGAGATTACTCAGGTGCTGCTCGTAAAGAATTGCGTTTGCCCAGCTCTGTCAATCGCGTGACGGCCCAGCGAACGCTCAGCAGCGATCTAGAGTATCGCGGCACGGTCCGCCAACGCGCGAGTTGTGAGGCCCCCGCAATTGAGATGGAGGCAGAATAGAAATCTCATAAGAGTAACCGTCGGTGTTTATTGGCAAGGCATCTGTTATGTCAGCATGACCAACGAAGATTCGCTTGGGTTCGCGGTTGTTGATAAGAAATGCGTTGTTTCTGCAGCCACGATTGTGCGAACGATTATGCGAATTCTTGGCATGGCATGCAGATTAGGACTTCCAAGACGGGTTTGACGCCAAATCCACGTCCTACGTTGAAGCTCTTGGTGGAACGATCTCGTGGTTATTCACTTGATGAACCTTGGAGTTTGATTTGTTCAATCAGGTCGAGCATGGGCTCGGTTAGTAGCCGTCCACGGCGCCACATGAAAACGATTTGACGGATACCAAGTTGTTTGCGGAGCGAACGGACGTGCAGACGACGCGTTAATTCGCCGCTGGGTCGGCCAGCCAGGATGCCAACGCCAATTCCTCGGGCCGCACAGTGGAGAGTAAAACCGCTGTTGTCGGTTTCGACCACAAAATTTGCCTTCAGGCCCTCTGCGTGCAGTGCTTGATCTAGAGCATCACGGCCATGCGTTCCCGGCAGCGAAACAACTAGATCGTTCTCGACTAAGGCGCTAAGACTGATCTCGGCATCGGCTTGACCTGATGCCGCTAAGGGGTGATTCTTCTTGCATGCGGCAATGAATTCCACTTCATAAGCGGGTTCATAGGCGATCTTTTCCGATTCTTGTTGGAATCCCGGTGCAAGTGTCAGTGCAAGATCCGCATCACCTGACAGGAGCAGCTCTTCTGCGCGTCGATTGTTGCCGTGCAATAGGGTAAGTGGAATGTTGAAACGTTTGCGGAATTTGGCTACCGGTTCGGCCAAGTCTTCCATAAACATGCGAACGCCACTAACGATGCGAATCGAATCGTGTTCATTGCTTGGCCGGATCACATCAAAGGTGGATTGCAACCGAGCCAAGATCTCGTCGATCTCTTGATAGAGGCGTTTGGCAGTCTTTGTCGGTTTTACTTGGCGACCCTCACGCTGGAACAATTGCGTTCCGTACGCTCGCTCGATCGCTTGGATGTGTTGCCAGACGCTAGGGACACTCAAGTGGGAAACGCGGGCTGCAGCCGCGTATCCGCCCGACTCCATAACCTGTTTGAATGTGTACAGCTGTTGGATGCTCAATTCGCTAGCGCGAGTCGGAACTGCGGGCTGTTCCGTTTGCGGGCTAACATGTTCATCCGTTGAAGGGGAGTATGGCTCGGGCATAATGCAGTGCAGTTGTTTTGGTCGGGCTAATGATACTTTGCGACTGTTTTATTGTATCGAACAAAATTGGCGATAGAATATGCTGCCCGCTGCTCTTACCAAAATTGCGAAAGCCTGTTTTGCCACCAGGCAATTGCCAAGGTGAGTCTGCGCACCTCCTTTTCACATCTCGACTACTGAAGATCGGATACACCGGATGAATTCAGCCACCGGTTCGCGTCAACGATTTTGGTTGGTGTTCTTGCTGTTCTTGCATACGGTAAACACCTATATGGATCGCGTGTGCATTTCGACCGCCAAAGGGGAGATGCAAAAGGACATTGTCGGTCTTGATGACCAAATGATGGGCTACGTCTTTGGCATTTTTGCGATCGGCTACGCTCTGTTCCAGATCCCGGCAGGTTGGTTTAGTGATCGAGCTGGGCCAAGAAACGCTTTAACCATCGTTGTCGTGGTTTGGAGTATCTTCACCGCCGCTAGTGGTGCGGTAGGCACCGCGATTAGCTTGCTGGTGGTTCGATTCTTGTTCGGCGTTGGCGAAGCGGGGGCTTATCCCGGTGCAACACGTGCACTGTATTCGTGGCTGCCAGCCAAAGAACGTGGGCTCGGGCAGGGGATCTTCCATTCAGGTGCACGTTTCGGATCTGCAGCCTCGTTGGTTTTGATGCCGATGTTGATTCAGGCAATTGGCTGGCGAATGACGTTTGTCGCCAACGGCCTAGTCGGACTTGTCTGGGGAGTCGTGTGGTGGTTTTGGTATCGCAATGATCCCGCTGATC
>DNPC01000123.1 GCA_003501565.1 Planctomycetaceae bacterium
GCGGCAAACTCAATTGTGTCTGGCCAGACCGATCCGAGGATTTGTGGTGAAGCGGCTCGCGATGCAATTCACGTCTGCCAATGTTTGCAACGATCGGCCGAGTCGCGGACATGGATCGAATGCAGTTAACGCTTTGGTGCGTCGGCGGCTAGAGTCCAAAGTCGCAATACCCATTGTCTTGCAATCTGGTCAGTAACCTTGCCAAGTCCATGGCGTTTTCTAGCTCTAGGACTTTGAGCACGTGAGCACGACGATTGTCGATCGTCTTGTCCGTAACCTCATAGAGTTCCGCTAAAGTGCGGCTCTTCTGCCCCTTGGCAATTGCGACCGCAATCTCACGATCACGCTCGGCCAAATTGCGAAAGACGTCCCAACAACGCGACAAAGCAATCAGTTTCATCGCTTCATCATTTTCATGCGATTCAACAGCTGTCATCCCCAGTATCGCGGCCCGATGTTGCTTGCAGCCAAGCAGGGATTTCTTAACCGTATGCATCCTCAGCTGACGCCCGATTTTATCGCGGCCGTGATGCTCCAAAAGGACCGTGTCACTGCCGGCAAGGATGATCTGATCGGAGTGCTGCGAAACACCTAGGACCGTGGGGTCCAGGAACTTCTGCGAGTTGCGACCATTGGTTATTCCTCCCGAGAAGACTCGCTCGTAAAGGGCGTTTCCGAATAAGACCGTGCCATCTGCCGACTTGATGTAAACACACCGAGTGGATTTCTCGATTATGGCAACTAGTTCTGAAGAGGATTCCGCAAGCAAGATTTTCGAATGGAGTCTTTGAGCCTCCAGTACTAGCTGGCTAGCCCAGGCGACCGATGTCAACTTTGCGTCTGGCAGTTGCATCCCGAATCGCCTCCTTGAGTCTCACGCGTTTGTTCCGGGAAATTGACGGCCTTTTGCGGAGCAGGCCTCAACAGTAAGAAGCTGTTCCCGCCTCGGGACCCACTTCTTCTTGTGTTGGTCGGTTTCCTGTTTCGCAACTATTTTTATTATTCGAACTCCTCTTGTAAATCAACGGAGGGTCGATTGATGTCTACATTGTGAGAAGTAATTCGCTGCGAGATGCCCCAACCACATGCTAAGGCGAGAATGCCGACCGCTATATGGATCGCAATCAGACCAAGTCCCCAAAGCGGACGCTCACGCCAGAGTAGAACCGCTTCGAGTGCGAAGCTGCTGAATGTGGTGAGTCCGCCGAGGATGCCAACGCGGACTCCTACGGTAAGCCAATGCGATTGGCTTTGATGGATTTCCGACCAGGCAAACAAAGCTCCGATCGCGAAGCAGCCCGCGGCATTGGCCAAGAAGGTCGCGAGCGGTGGCCAAGGGTTCCCGGCAAGATGCAGTAGTACGGCAATCAAATGGCGCAACGAGGCTCCCGCCATACCACCAATCCCGACAGCGATCCATTCTCGAAGCATGTTCAGCGATCCTTGTTTCTTTGAAGTGGACGGTACCACATGGCAGTGCTGCAGATTCTCATTTGGTGTACAAATGAACAGTGTCCTGCTGTTGGAATTAGAATCTTTGGTCGAATTGTCAGCCCGATGCCGATCTTTTGTCAGCGTCGACTTGTCTAATCGGCTCGTGGGTTGAGAATGACACTCAGAAAGTTTCTTAGGCCAGCTGGACCGTGACAAGATGTCTGAAGGTGGGTTGAGCGGCTTAAGATTCGGATAAAGTTCAACGGAGAAGCAAAACAATGGCTACAGCGGATCAAAAGCGTGCGACGAGTGTCATGACCGGGGCTGACATCCTAGTCAAATCGCTTGTGGAACACGGCACGGAGGTGATTTTCGCGTATCCCGGCGGTTGCAGCATGCCAATGCACCAATCGTTGACTCGCTACTCTGACCGCTTACGAACCATCCTGCCTCGTCACGAACAAGGTGGGGCCTTTGCCGCACAAGGTCTTGCACGTAGCACGGGAAAGCCCGGTGTGGTGATGGCGACCAGTGGACCTGGGGCGACCAACCTGGTGACTGCCATTGCTGACGCAAAACTCGACTCGATACCAATGGTTGCGGTAACTGGTCAGGTTCCGACTCCTGTAATCGGTAGCGACGCGTTTCAAGAGACGCCGATGGTAGAGGTTTGTCGAAGCATCACCAAGCACCACTACTTGGTTACAGATGTTCGAGATGTTGCTCGAGTCATGAAGGAAGCGTTTCACGTCGCGACGACCGGGCGTCCAGGCCCAGTTTTGGTTGACATGCCAAAGGACGTACAGCTGGATAGTTGTGAAGTCGACTGGGAGGTCCCGATGGATCTGCCCGGATATAAGGTGATCACACCTCATGCCCAGCCGGAGCAAATTCGTCAGATCGCGGCGGCTATCAAGCACTCCAAACGTCCGATGTTGTACTGCGGTGGTGGCGTAATCGCTGCCGACGGCGCCGAAGCGTTACGCAAGCTTGTCGATTTGACCGGAATTCCCATCACGATGACTGTTATGGGGCTAGGGCTATATCCGAATCGAGAAGATCTCTCGATGGATATGCTGGGGATGCACGGTTCAGCCTACGCCAACTATGCGGTTCGTGACTGCGATCTTCTCCTGGCATTCGGCGTTAGGTTTGACGATCGGGTTACCGGCAAGCTTTCTGAATTTGCCAAGAATGCAAAAATCATTCACGTAGACATCGATGCATCGGAGCTGAATAAAAACAAGGTTGCTCACATTCCGGTGTGTAGCGATGTTAAGTTTGCTATCGATGAGTTGAACAAGATCGTTGAGCCGCCAGAGGGTATCGGCCCGTGGGTCAAGCAGTGCAGCGATCTTAAGAAAAAATATCCCTACTCCTACGATGAGAATTTCGACGGGATCTTGCAGCAGCACGCCATCCGTGAGCTTAGCGATTTAACGCAGGATCGCGAAACCTACGTCAGCGTAGGGGTGGGCCAGCACCAGATGTGGGCGGCGCAGTTCTACCAGTTTAGCCGTCCACGGACTTGGATGAGTTCATCTGGCCTGGGAACAATGGGTTTCGGACTGCCTTGTGCGATGGGAATTCAGGCTGCCAATCCGGACGCCCTGGTGGTTGATATCGATGGCGATGGAAGCTTCCAGATGAACATCCAAGAACTCGCCACGTTGCACTGCGAGGATTTGCCCGTCAAAGTCCTGCTACTCAACAACCAACACCTGGGAATGGTTGTTCAGTGGGAAGACCGATTTGAGAAATCGAATCGCGCTCACACGTACCTTGGTCCAATTGGTCACGAAGAAGCCAGTGGCACTGGTGTGACTGACAGTCACGCGTATGTGGCCCAGCGTTATCCCCACTTCGTTGAAATTGCCAAAGGCTATGGATGCGGGGCTGCTACGGTATCGAAGAAATCCGATTTACGCGGTGCCCTTGAGGAAATGATTTCCTACGATGGGCCGTTCGTCTTGGATGTTTCCGTCCCGTACCAAGAGCATGTCTTGCCGATGATTCCAAGTGGACATACGGTTGACGATATGATCCTCGAATAGGCCGCAAGCACCGCCGCGGTCTGCATGTTGCCTGTCAACAAGATTCTGCGTCAATACGCGTTTTCTTGCTTGAAGACCACGAGGAAGGTCCTCAGTAGGATCTTTATGTCTAGGAATAGCGACCACTGTTGAATGTAGCGGTGGTCGTAGTCGACTCGCTTCTGCATCTTGTCGAGTGTTTCCGTTTCGCCCCGAAAGCCTTCCACTTGGGCCAAGCCAGTGATGCCTGGTTTAACTTTGTGGCGCAGCATGTATCCATGAATCAGCTTGCGATAGTGCTCGTTGTGTGCCGATGCGTGCGGGCGTGGTCCAACGAGTGACATCGTGCCTTCGAGCACGTTAAACAGCTGCGGAAGTTCGTCCAAGCTGGTCTTACGCAGAACGGCACCCAGTGGCGTGATCCGTGCGTCATTCTTGGTGGCTTGAGCGACGCTTGGACCGTTGTCGCAGGTCGTCATCGAACGGAATTTCCAAACCCAGATTTCTTTTCCGTCGAGACCATAACGCTTTTGGCGAAAGAAGATGGGGCCAGCGGACGTGAGTTTTACCATGGCAGCTACAAGTAGCATGACAGGCGAAATCAGCAGCAGCCCGGCACTTGCGACTCCAACATCAAACACTCGCTTGATCCAACTATCAACGCCATACAGCGGAGATTCGAACACGCTTACTGCTGGAAGGTCGCCAACCAAGTCCCAACGTGAATGAAGCAACTCAAAGACGAAGAAGTCCGGAACGATGTAGGCGCTGGCGGTCGTATCAGCAAGTTGGTCCAAAAGCCATTTGATTCGAGCCTCGGCGCGCATCGGTAACGTTACAAATACAGTGTCGATCTCACCCCGTTTGGCGCGGATAACCAATTGCTCAAGTTTTCCGTGGTATTGCTCTTCAGGAAGATCAACGTTCCACCGATCAGCCTGACGATCGTCAAAAAATCCGGTGATCTGGAGACCGCAGCTTAAATTTGCCTCCGCGTTGTCACGCAACTGCAAGCCGAGGCTGTTCACGCCCGCGATCGCGCACTTGCGTCCCGCAATGCCATTCTTGACTAGGAATTCAGCGGCGATCCGAAAAAGCATCCGGGTAAGTCCCAGGCCTGATCCACCGAGGATGATCCAGCCGAATACACTGCTTCGAGCGAAATTGAGACCGAGCCTACTGAAGAAGGCGAGCATCGCAATCACCAGTAAAGTCAGAGTCCAGCACATTAGTACTTGGACTAAGTCCGAGCTCGCCGTGGCCGAGACGCGGGTCCGGACCACATTGGATGCTTCGCAAACGAATAAGTACACAAGTACGGCTACGACCGCGACGAGCAATGTGCTGTTGGAGGTATATTGGCCCGCCAGTGCCTGACTGGCATAAAGTGTGCCGCCGATAACGACAGCATCACCGACACGCTGCAGAAGACCGAGGGGAGATCGGGATGATTGGATTCTGACGTCTGTCATGGTTGTAGCGAGCTGCGAGAGGTCATCGGGCAACGAACCAGAGAGATTCAGGCTACATTGCTAGGACTTTACGCAAACATAGAACGCTACACGGTCGACCGTCCCCATTTTCAGTTGATTGACTGACAAAAGTGCGTGCAGATTCTGCGGGAAAAGTGTGGTTTAACGAAACCAGTCCGCGAATGCGAATAACACACAGATACGCTTGGAACAATGCTCCGTGGAGTCTACAAATTGAATCCACACTTTCGGGGAGTTCGGTAGGTCCAGTCTATCGCCCGTGGATGTATCCGCTGGACGTTAGCTGGCGGATCTTTCCGCCTTCGCGGGCCCACAAGCCAGTACGACTGGTGATCGAGCCAACGACGATTGCAGAGTCTTCTCCAACCAGCTGTTGAAGTTGCTGGACCGAATCTGGTGGAACGGTGAGCAACAGTTCGAAATCCTCACCGTCGCCCAAGGCATGTTCGATTGGTTGCTTGTTACTCGATTCGCTGGCCTGCACCGCAGCATCGCTGATCGGCACTTTGTCCAGTTCCAAGATCGCACCGCAGTGCGATGCATCGGTAAGCCTAAGCAAATCGACACTAAGTCCGTCACTGATGTCCATTGCCGCGTTTACCGGAATGCTGGAACGGATGGCGCGCGCCAAGTCGATTCGGGGTGTAAAGTCCAGGTGTTTGCCAAGGATGCTTCCACCGAGAGGGCCTGTGACGACGATTGCGTCATCGGGTTGCGCGTTGTTCCGCAGCCAGGTAACGTTGTCAACCGTTTGACCGATCGCCGTTAGGGTCAGCGACAGCGGGCCGTCCCAACAATTCGTATCTCCGCCAGCTAAGCCAACGTCAAACTTGGCCAAAGCCTCGCAGACACCTTCATAGATCTCCGAGGCAAGTGCATCAGTCGCCATGGCCGGATTCGTCTGGACCTGATTGGGCAGGCACATCGAAAGGAACACGCACCGGGGATCGGCTGCCATCGCAGCAAGATCGCTCAGGTTTACGTTCACAAGTTTTCGGCCGATGGCTCGTGGATCGGTTTCACCAAGTCGAAAATGCACACCATCACATTGGCTGTCTGTGGTGACGACCAAATCCGAGTCGGTGGCCGCTAACACTGCGGCGTCGTCGCCGATCGAGACCTTTTCTTGTGGCAACCGCCTTGCCCGCATCTTTGCCCAAGCCACAAACGACTGTTCCACTGACAATTCCTAACCTAAAACCAACTTGATTCCCCGTGAAGACTGCCGGCAGAAGGGCAATCGCCGACAAATGATAGCCGAAGACCACTGTAATTGGAGTGCAATCGCGCCGGCATCGTGCATCAAGCAAATGAATGGTCTGCCAAAGTAAAACGACAGCGCTGTCTACAACGGCTGTTGCGAAGCCGATACACTGACGCTTTGCAACCTTGGGATCTGCGACAGTCTCGAAGTTGCTACCCACCCCCGACGCTGACCCGTACAGAAACGAAGCAAGATGCGAGTAGTCATCCTTGAAGACGCAGCAGCGGTAAGTAACCGAGCGGCAGACATTTTTTGTCATACTTTGCGGAAACGACCCGATTGCGTCTTGGGGTTGGCTACCGGTGGAACACCCTTGAAGACCTACCAAGAGTTGGCGAGGCGGTATCAAAACGGCGAGGTCAGTTTTTCGGATGCGACTAGTTTTAATCTCGATGAATATGTTGGACTGCCCGCAGGTCATCCTCAGTCGTACCGGCAGTTCATGCACGAACACCTGTTCTCGTGCACCGATTTCGACGCCAGTCGTTGTCATTTGCCTGACGGTTCGGGCAACGATTTGAAGGGTGCATCGGAGCAATACGAATCAGCGATTCTGGCAGCGGGCGGAATCGACCTACAGCTGCTGGGAATCGGATCGGACGGACATATTGCATTCAATGAGCCCGGTTCTTCGTTGGCAAGCCGTACGCGTGTGAAAGCACTGACACAACAGACGCGTCAAGACAATGCACGCTTCTTCCAATCGATAGACGAAGTTCCTCGTTTGTCGATCACGGTTGGGATCGGCACGATTCTGGATGCCAAGCATATTCTTCTGCTGGCCACCGGCGAGAAGAAAGCTTCCGCCGTTCGAGCTTTCGTCGAAGGACCCGTGACGAGCATGTTGCCAGCGTCCGCACTGCAGATGCACCGGCACGTTACGGTGCTGGTTGATGAAGCGGCCGCTGCTTGGTTATCGCGAGCAGACTATTATCGTCAAGTGGAAGAAGTCCAGTCTGAACTGGAAGGCTCTTAAGCGGCCACCTACAGAATTTGAAAGTACAACTCCTAAGAGGTTAAATCATGAAAACAATGTTTGAGCTGCTTTTAGTCGTAGCCTCAGTGACTTTTCTGCCCGGCTTGCAAGCCGATGCCCAAGGAGATTCCTCGGCGGCTGCGCACAGTTCCGCCAGCGCTGTCCAGCGGCCAAATATCGTATTCGTCTTCAGCGATGACCATGCTCCGCATGCCATTGGTGCCTACGATGGTTTGTACAAAGGATTGAATCCAACGCCAAATATCGATCGCTTGGCCTCGCAAGGAATGCTCTTTCGCAACAGTTTCTGTACCAACAGCATTTGCGGGCCTAGTCGCGCGGTCATCCTGACAGGAAAACACAGCCACAAGAATGGCTTCATGAACAACGGGAATCGTTTCAATCCGGACCAACAGACGTTCCCCAAGCTTTTGCAGGCGGCAGGCTATCAGACAGCCATGTTTGGAAAATGGCACCTGCAAAGCAATCCCCAAGGATTCGACACGTGGCGAATTCTGCCGGGACAAGGTGAATACTACAACCCAGTTCTGATCGATGCAGAAGGAAGACGACAGTACGAAGGATACTGCACAGACATCGTCACTGATTTCGCACTTGAGTGGCTGAAAGAGGGACGTGACAAAGATAAGCCGTTCATGCTGATGTGCCAACATAAAGCACCCCATCGGTGCTGGATGCCTCCGCTGCGATATTTAGATCTTTATGACGATGTTCAAATACCCGAGCCAGACACGCTGTTCGATGATTATGCCGACAACGCCTCTCCAGCTCGCAATCAAGAGATGGAGATTGATCGGCACATGCACTTGGTCTTTGACTTATTTATGGATCCTCCTGAAGGCTTTGATCCCAAAAAAGAGGTTGGGACTGACAAGTCAGCGTTTCGGAACATGCAAAAAATGACCCCGGAACAACTCGACCGCTGGCACGCCGCTTACGGGCCAAAAAACAAATCGTTTCGGGACGCAAACCTGTCTGGGAAAGAGCTAGTGCGGTGGAAGTACCAACGCTACATGAAGAACTACCTCCGATGCATCAAGAGCGTCGATGATAGTGTCGGTCAGCTAATGGATTACCTCGACGAAGCCGGGCTGGCTGAAAACACTGTCGTGATCTATTCGTCCGATCAAGGTTTCTACTTGGGTGATCACGGCTGGTATGACAAACGCTGGATGTACGAAGAATCACTCAAAATGCCGTTCGTCGTGAAATGGCCAGGTCAAGTTGTGGGTGGCTCGAAATCTGATGCGATGATTCAGAACCTCGATTACGCCGAAACGTTCTTAGACATCGCTGGGGCGCAAATTCCGGGAGACATGCAAGGGAAGTCGCTCGTGCCGATCCTAAGCGGAGAGCAGCCAGAAGACTGGCGAACCAGCATTTATTATCATTTCTACGAATACCCCAGTGTTCATCAGGTTGCTAGGCATAATGGTGTCCGGAATGAACGCTACAAACTGATCCACTTTTATCAGTTCGATGAATGGGAGTTCTACGACTTGCAGGAAGATCCGGATGAGCTAACCAATCTCTATGGCAACAGCGACTATGCCGAGCAGATTGCCGAGCTGAAAACGGAGCTTCAACGTTTGATAACGCTCTACGACGACGATTCCGACCAGAGTAAGAAACCCGACGCTTGGCAGGCGAAGTATCGCAAAGTGCCATAGCAGTTAGTTGCCAAGAGACTTGTCCGTTTCATGATGGCTTAGTGGCGTCGCAATCAGGTTCTTGGCAGCGTACTTGGAGCTTATTTCTTTAGTAGCGAATAACACCGAACTGAAAACTCACTAGCAATGATCATGTCCAAAAAGTTTGTTTGTCTTGGGATCTTCGCAAGTTGGCTGCTTCTTTCGACATTAGATTTATGCAGAAGCGAAAAACACGAGAAAACATCTGATTCAGATGTTATTCCTGTTTCCTGCCAAGGAGACTACAAGGTGCTCAGATTATTGTCTGTAAGAAGTCGTGATGAGAACGACATTCCTGCTGCACACGACGAAACTAACTTTCGGATTTCGATCAGGGGATCGACAATTTCGCACGCGGACCCAAAGGGAAGATTGCTCCATCGGGACCAAGTAACACGGCTTGCCAACGGTCAACTACAAATCAGTGGCGTTTGCGAAATGCACTTTACAGATAGGCCACCTGAGAAGTTCCCGGTAGTGACGACCGACATATCGTTGTCTTCCGTTTCAGACCAGGTAACAATATTGATCATTCGGTGGGATAGAGAGGCCAAGGCCTTAAATTCGGCTACTATTTACCCAAATGATTTGTGTTGGATTCTTGAGAGAGTCACGGCTAAGGATAAGCGAGCTCATCCGGGCAATAATGGTCAGACAGCGAACAAAGAGCCTCGAGAAATAGAATCGTAGGCAGGACAAAAGGTCGCTATTTCAGGTGCGCCGTCCGACAACGCCCAGATTGTGTGATACTTAATTCGTCGGATGCCGGCCTATCACCTTCGGCATCGCAAACTGCTTCCGCAGGGACTGTAAGTTTAGCCCACGATGGTGTTCAGCGTCGGACTGGGGCGCATGGATGATGAGATCTTTTGGGCATCAGGAATGTAGTAGCCACCAATGTCGACTGCTTCGCCCTGAGCGGCGGTTAGTTCTTCAATGATGCGAGGCTCGGCCGTGTTGAGGGCTTCGGAAACCGATGTAAAGCCCTGCTTTAGTCGTTGGCTTTCGTCCTGGTCGGCGAGTGCATCGGCCCAGAATTTAGCCAGATAGAAGTGACTGCCTCGGTTATCGATTTCCATCACTTTTCGGGATGGAGATTTGTTTTCCTGCAGAAAACGGCTAGTTGCTTGATCAAGCGTCTTCGACAGAACACGGATCTCAATGCTGTCTGTCTTTTCTGCTAGGTCCTCTAGCGACACGGCAAGTGCCAGAAATTCCCCCAATGAGTCCCAGCGCAGGTGACCTTCTTCGACGAATTGCTGCACGTGTTTCGGAGCTGACCCCCCTGCTCCGGTTTCGAACAAACCGCCACCGGCCAGGAGAGGAACGATCGACAGCATTTTCGCACTTGTTCCAAGTTCTAGAATCGGAAATAGGTCGGTGAGATAGTCTCGTAGTACGTTTCCAGTAACGGAAATCGTATCCAATCCCTTTCGCGCTCGGTCACACGAAAACAACGTTGCTTCGACAGGCGCCATGATTTTGATCTCGAGGCCAGTCGTATCGTGGTCAGGGAGATAATCGTTGACTTTCTCGATTAAAGCGGCGTCGTGACTTCGGTCCGCATTTAACCAGAACACGGCCGGAGCACCGGTAGCGCGTGCGCGGCTGACTGCCAAACGAACCCAGTCACGAATCGGCGCGTCCTTCGTTTGACAGGCTCTCCAGATGTCCCCTGGCTCAACAGTATGCTCGATCAGCGTTTCGCCTGACGAGTTTACGACACGAACCGTTCCTGCGGCCTGGATTTCGAACGTCTTGTCGTGCGAACCGTATTCTTCCGCCTTTTGGGCCATCAAGCCAACGTTGGATACACTGCCCATTGTTGTTGGATCGAAAGCACCATGTTGTTTGCAATTGTCTATGGTCGCCTGATAGACTCCGGCATAGCTTCGGTCGGGAATGAGGGCTTTGGTATCATGCAGTTTTCCGTCAGCACCCCACATTTTGCCGCTTGACCGGATAGCAGCTGGCATTGAAGCATCGATGATCACATCACTTGGCACGTGAAGGTTGGTTATTCCTTTATCCGAATCTACCATCGCGAGCCGTGGGCGATCCGAGTAGGCCGCATCTATGTCGGCCAAGATCTCATCACGTTTGGCGGCTGGTAGCGACTCCAGTCTCGCAAGCAGTGTGCCTAGGCCGTTATTGGTTTTGTAACCAATTTCTTCGAGTGTGGCCGAGTGTTTGGCAAGAACGTCTTCGAAGTAGACACTCACTACATGTCCGAAGAGGATGGGATCGCTGACCTTCATCATGGTGGCCTTCAGGTGCAACGACAACAGTAGGTCTTGCTCCTTGGCATCGGCGATCTCGCGCCGCAAGTATTCACGAAGGGCTTTGCAGCTCATTCGGGATGCATCAAAGATTTCGCCGGCTTGAATGCCAATGTCACCGCGAAGTACAGTCTTCGTGCCATCAGCCGCGACATGCTCAATCGTGAACGAGTCGTCTTGAGCAGATACAACAGACTGTTCGCTGGAGAAGAAGTCGCCCTCGGTCATTGAGGCCACATGACTGCTCGAATCGCTTGACCACTCACCCATCGAGTGGGGATTGGCCTTTGCGTATTCTTTCACCGGAGTTGCCACCCGGCGATCTGAGTTCCCCTCTCGTAAGACTGGGTTAACAGCGCTTCCAAGAACTTTTGCGTACCGCGCTCGGACATCACGCTGTTCATCATCGGCGGGTTCTTGTGGGAAGTCCGGAACCGCGAACCCTTTTGACTGTAGCTCGGCGATTGCTTCTAGTAGCTGGGGGATTGAGGCGCTGATGTTTGGCAGTTTGATGATGTTTGCTTTTGGCGTCTTGGCCAGCTTACCGAGTTCGCTAAGCGAATCTTCAACTCGCTGTGACTCAGTTAGCGATTCAGGAAAATTGGCCAGGATACGTCCTGCCAACGAAATGTCCTTCGTCTCGACCGCAATTCCAGCTGCACCGACAAATCGCTTGACGATTGGCAGCCAAGAATAGGTGGCTAGCGCGGGAGCCTCATCGGTCAGCGTGTAGACGATCTTCGCGTTCTCGGTCATCTGTGTCTCAAATCGCTTGGTTTTCAACTGAGTTTGGGGTAGGAAGGCGAAATCGTTGCCTTTGATAGGGCCTACAGGCTATCACTAGAGGCACCGATCGACAATCGCCGCAGCAAGATAGCGTGGGAAGATTGACAGCTTGGGCAGATTGTCAGGTTCGATTAGCTGCTGCAGGCGGCAATTGCATCGAGTACGTGAGCTTTTTCGACGCCAGCGACGAGCTCGACGTGCCCGATTCTACTGGGGAGCACAAAGTGCAACGATCCATGCTGCATTTTCTTGTCGTGTTGCATTTTTTCCCATAGCACTTGCGCGTCATAACCATCGGCACAAATCGGTAGCGAGAGACCGCGGAGCAGGTCGCGTTGGCGGCGACAAAACGCCTCGTCGACTCGGCCAAGGAGACGGGCAAGTTCTGCAGCCATGTTCATTCCAATTGACACTGCTTCGCCGTGCAACAGAGTACCGTAGCCAGCCTCGGCCTCGATGGCGTGACCAAAAGTATGCCCATAGTTGAGGATAGCCCGCCGTCCGGAGGTTTCTCGTTCATCTTCCTCGACGACTTCGGCTTTGCACAAACAGGACTTCGCGACCAAGTGATTGATCGTCCCGATATCCTTGTTCCTTGCCGACTCAACATTCTCTTCAAGATACGAGAACAAATCGGGTGCCATAATCACGCCGTACTTTGCGACCTCTGCCAGGCCCGATGCGTATTCGCGCTGCGGCAGGGTGCTGAGTGTGAGAGGGTCAATCATGACCAGCCGAGGTTGCCAGAACGCCCCAACGATATTCTTGGTCCCGGGAAGGTTGATTCCCGTCTTTCCGCCAACGCTTGAATCGACCTGGCTGAGAAGCGTGGTTGGGATTTGAATAAGGGGGATACCTCTGGCGAACGATGCGGCTGCGAATCCCGCCAAGTCGCCCACCACGCCACCGCCGATTGCAACGACAATCGATCCGCGATCAGTAAAGTCGGCCAACATATCGGTCCATAGCCGCTCTACTTGCTGCACCGATTTACTAGTTTCTCCGCTGGGAACCGTGATACGCGTCAAACGGAAGTTGGCAGCTTCCAAGCTATTGGCTACGCCTGCTACTAACCCGCCCAGTGCCGAATCACTGATTACAACCGCATGCTTTGCTTTGGGCAGTGTATCGCGAATCAACGGGCCAGCGGATTGGGTCAGACCTTCGTTGATCAAGATCGGGTAAGGGCGATCTGCTAATTCAACGTCCAGTCGGTGTCCTGAACTAGGATTTGATGTCAACTTTGCCATTGCAACTAGTTTTATCAGTGGTACAAGGATGCGGGCTAATTTTGGCTGCCAGTGACGCGAACCCTGCCACAGGCAGGCTGGGACTCAACTTGGGCATTTCCTTAGTTGGATTGTAAGACGTTTCAGCGATTGCAGTAGGGTTGTTCAGCATCGCAGTCGACAAAACGATCCGGAGGTTGCCAGCCGAAGGCGGTGAGGCGGAAGGTGGAGAGACGGAAGATGGGAAGTGACAATACGACAGCTTCAAGCAAGGAAGAGACGCGCCGCAAGCATGAATTCCTTATCAAGGTCGGTTTGAATCTACATCGTTTTGGCACCCCCTCACATCGTCTGGAACGGGTGATGACAGAGGTCGCTGCTCTCTTGGAGGTCGAGGGGACATTTCTCTACACTCCTACGGCGCTGGTGATGGCGATGGGCAGTAAGTCGGACGAAGTGACTTATCTGCGTCGCGTTGATTCCGGTGCAGTGGACGTTGATAAACTGATCCGTTTTGATGAAACGCTAGAGCACTTAGAAGCATCTGAGATCACGTTGGAAGAGGCGTCGCAAGCGTTTGACGCGATTGCAGACGCACCACCGGTGTACCCTTCGTGGGTGACGATGCTTGCCTGTTGCGTGAGCTGCGCCGCTGTCGCCGCGCTTTTTGGTGGCGGGCTGTACGAGGTGATGTTATCAGCCGCAATTGGCCTGTTGGTCAGTTTCGTAGAGATAGCACACCGGCGGTGGAACTTGGAAAGAGGCATTCTTGAGCCATTAGCCGGGTTAGTTGCGTCGTTGGCCGCGTTGGCGACGGCGAATTTCATCGTACCGATCGACGATCGCCTGGCGACTTTGGCCGGGTTGATCATCTTGATCCCGGGGCTGGGCATCACGATTGGCCTGACTGAACTGGCCGTTGGTCACCTATCGGCTGGCGTGGCGCGACTGGCGGGTGCATGCGTGTCGTTGCTTACACTCACGATTGGCGTTGCGATTGGTTGGCGAGTCGCTGCAGCGGCATGGCGCGATATTCCAGACACCCCGACTTGGCCGATCGACGCTGGGTGGCAATGGCTGGCGATGGTAGTTGCCCCGATGACGTTCGCCGTAGTCTTTCGCGCCCGTTGGGCACAGTGGCCCGTGATCGTTGGAGTAACCGTGTGCGGATTCTTGGCCAGTAGATTTGCTGGTAGTCAGTTCGGATCGGAAGTGGGCGCGTTTTTCGGAGCGTTGGCCGTCGGCATTACGAGCAATATCTACGCCCGAGTGCGTAACCGCCCTGCCCTGGTCCCGCTTACGCCAGGATTGATCGTGTTGGTTCCAGGTTCGGTGGGTTTTCGGTCACTGACTGCATTTGTAGACCACGAAACGATCGTTGGAATCGACTCGGCGTTCACGATGTTGATCGTCGCTGCCGCATTGGTTGGTGGGATTTTAGCGGCCAACGCGTTGGTTCCACCGAAGCGAGTTTTATAGAGTGAGTTAGCGACGAACGTCGTCGCGGCTACTCGGCCGTATCAAGGTACGGATCCTGACCTATTTCGCGCTGCAGCTTAGTGCGCTCGCGCTCATGGTGTAGCAACATCATGCGGTCGCGAAAGTGCTTACGTTCAACTTTGCGCTGGGCCCGTCGAATAACGCTCGACCAACTGTGCAGCGGCCCTCCGTTATTGCGACCGTGTTCAGCATAGGCTTCCGCTTTGGCGTTGCCGTAACCGCCTTGTAGGATTTCATCGTCCAGTGATAGGTATTGGCGATACGATCCAGGGTCACCCTGGCGACCGCAACGTCCAATCAATTGTCGGTCGATGCGGGCCGCGTCGTGCAATTCCGTACAGATCACGTGCATGCCGCCGAGTTCCTTGACGTGTTGTTCGAGTTTCACGTCGGTTCCGCGTCCTGCCATATTGGTTGCGACCGTGATCCTTCCCAGTTCACCAGCTGCTGCAACAATCTCCGCTTCACGTTCGACTTCTTTGGCGTTGAGTACTTGGCATTTCATGCCTGCGTTTTCGAGCATCTTCGAGAGCATCAGCGATTTATCGATCGATCGGGTACCAATCAAAACTGGGCGTCCCGTTGCGTGAATCTCGCTAGTTTCTTCCACGATGGCTTCGAATTTCTCTTCCATCGTGCCGAAAACCTTGTCGGGCAGACGCTTGCGCTGCGGAGGTCGGTTGGTGGGAACGAGGACAACTGGCGTTTTGTAGATTTTGCGTAGCTCTGGAGAGCTCGTTGAAGCGGTACCGGTCATTCCCGCGAGGTGACGGTAGCGCTGGAATAGATCTTGGACGGTGATGCGGGCGGCCTGTCCGGTTGGCACGCTTACGTCGAGACCCTCGCGAGCTTCGATGGCTTGGTGGATACCGTCACGCCACTTTCGACCCTCTGCCAGTCGACCGGTAAACTCGTCGACAATGACAACTTCGTCGTCGCGGACGATGTACTGTCGATCGCGGAAAAACTCGGTATGCACTTTAATGCCACGTTCGATGTACTCGTACAGATCGACGAGGGCGACACCCCGCATTTCATCATCGCGTGGGAGTGATCGAACGAGCGAACGGCCGCGCGAAGTCAGCTCGACCTTTCGCGTATCGTCTTCGAGCGTGTAATGCTCCTCGGCCTCAAACTTGTCGGCATGCTGGCTAGCCCACCGGAAGGTCGCGATGACCGTGTCTCGAGTCTCGTCCCCCAGGGATCCGATGATTAGAGGAGTTCGAGCT
>DNPC01000781.1 GCA_003501565.1 Planctomycetaceae bacterium
CGTCGGCACCGGTCGCCACGTAATAAGCACCGCCCGTGGCGACGTCCATCAGGCAAGCCACGACGGGAATGCCTCGCCTACGTTTAAATTCTTGTAGGTCCCTGAGCATGATGTCCGACGCGGTTACACCTCCGCCAGGGCTATTGATCCGGAGAACCACGCTTTGTACTGCCGGGTCCCTCTCGATTGCGTCTAGCTTTTCACGGAACAACGCAACGGGATTTTCGCCCATCGCTCCTAGGCCAGACTGGCTACGGTTGACCATCACTCCATCGACGTCGATGACGGCTACTTTGGATGCACACCGCGATGATGCTCCGCCACCGTAGACGGGCACGCTTGCCAGACGAGAGGCGGAGTTGTCGGCACGCATGGTTGTCGTAACTTGCCCCGACATATCCATCTTGCCGCTCATGCGCATATCGCCACACATCGCTGTCTTGAACGTGCGCTGGGCACATCCCGCAAAAATGGGGACGAAACTTAAGAGTGCCAGATAGCGAATCATGGCCTGGGCCTTCCGTGCCGAATACTACTTCTGGCGCCTTCCTGGCGCCGGACGGGCAATGCGTCCCGTAACCGCTGGTCGTGAGCTCGCACCGCAAACTGCTTTGTGGATCTGAGCTCTGGGCCTGTACTAAGGAGTTTTCGGACTTGTTGAACCGGTTTGTCCGCATGCTTCTGTGTTCGAGGAATGAGCCGCAATCGTGTTGAATTTCCCCTGAATTACCCATACCCTCTAGGCTCGCTTGTTGGCACCCCCAAATGTTGGGAGTGCGGGGCTCCGCACAAGTGGCCAAAGAAACTGTAATTTTGGCCCTTGAGTTGCGTATTTGGGTAACTTGAGTTGGACACGGGAGCAAACGCCGAGAGCAGTAAGGCAAGGTTTTGCGTTTTTATTCATTGATAATTCGAAACTTGTTCCGGCGTCCGGCGAGATCGATTCTGACGTTGCTTGCGCTCACTACGGCGATCGGTTCTGTGGTTGGCCTGAGTGGTATTTCACGTGGCTTTACCAAGTCTTTTTCGGATATCTACCAGTCCCATTCGGTCGATATTGTCGTCTCGAGACAGGGTTCGGCCGATCGACTCAGTAGCTCTGTTGATGAATCCTATGCAGCAGAAATCCTTCGGATCCAGGGTGTCGCGCGTACTGCCGGAGTGCTGCTCGATACGCTGAGCCTCGAGGAAGAGGGCGTCTATGGCATCCCCACAATGGGCGTACAGCCATCCTCTTGGCTCCTCGAAGACTACCAAGTTGAGGGTCAGAATGACTTCGACTTAAGTGGACTTGATATCAAATCGTCCCCAGATGAGGAGCCGATTGAGGCGGCAGGGGCGGCGATGCTGGGGATTCACCTGGCCGATCGACTGGAACTTGAACCGGGCGGTACCTTCCGGCTGTTCGATGAACTGTACGTGGTATCGGGTGTGTTTCGCAGTCCCAGCACCTGGGAAAACGGCTCGATGATCTTGCCGCTAGCCGACTTGCAGATGCTCACCGATCGAATGGGCTCTGTCACCTACATCAATGTTGTTCTGGACCAATCTGTGTCCTCTGAAGCTGCTCAGTCGGCAATTAACCGGATAGAGAAACTCGATCCGCGACTGCTCGCGCTGGCTACCGAAGATTTTGTAGAAACGGACACTCGCATGCAGCTAGCGGGAGCGATGGCATTCATGACCAGTGCAGTAGCCCTGGTGATCGGTGCAATTAGCACCTTGAATACGATGCTGACAAGTGTTCTAGAGCGTACCAAAGAAATTGGCATCCTACGTGCAATCGGTTGGCCCGCTCGCAGGATCGTCTCGATGATTTTGCTTGAATCGTGCGGTCTGGCGCTGGCAGCGAGCATCCTTGGCATGCTGGTGGCGTACGTACTGACTTGGTTGTTAAGCCAGGCCCCGGCTGCCAAAGGTATTTTGACGCCTGCCATTGATGGAGCCGTCCTTGCACAGGGCGTTGTACTGGCCGTGGTGATCGGATTGATCGGCGCGATACTGCCCGCCTATCGGGCAGCCCGAATGTTGCCCACCGAAGCATTTAGACAACAGAGTTAGAACAGCACGATGCACGGCTTAACCCAGACGACTCGCTATTCACCCAGACCACCCAATCTGATCGATTCGGTAGTACGAGCCACCACGCGTCGACCCTGCGAGGGTAGAAGCCAACGCTGACGCCGAACTACGAAATCACGTGCGGAACCATGCGTTCCACCCAATTCAAGAAACCGACCGACCTGACGTAAAGAGATCAAAGAGCCATGCATAGCAAGTCCTACAGCGCGTCGGTTGCCAACAGTCCACGAGAACCAATCGCAATTATCGGTATTGGCTGCCACTTCCCCGGCGCGGCCAACAGCTGGAAAAGGTATTGGCGTAATCTTGTCGATGGCGTCGACTGTATTACCGAAACGCCAAAGTCGCGTTGGAACCTACAACAATTCTATGCCGCTGGCGAAGCACTACCGGGGAAAACGCAAAGCAAGTGGGGCGGCTACATTGATGATATTGAGCAGTTCGACCCGCAGCTCTTCCGCATCTCGCCTCGTGAAGCATCGGGTATGGATCCGCAGCAACGGATGCTGCTCGACGTTGCGTATCGAGCAATCGAAGATGCGGGGCAGCCTATTGAACGCTTGGCAGGTCGGCCGGTAGCCGTTTTTACGGGCATCTCTAGCTTCGATTACGCAGTAGCCGGCCTTAGCTACGAAGATCGCGGCGTTATCGACGCATATAGCAACACCGGTGGATCGAGCAGCATTGCCGCGAATCGAGTTTCATATTGCTTCGACTTGCGCGGCCCGAGCGTTGCCGTCGACACGGCCTGTTCCTCTAGCTTGGTTGCAATGCACATGGCTTGCCAGAGTATTTGGAATGGCGAGGCAGAAATGGCACTTGCCAGCGGAGTCAACGCGCTGATCTTGCCAGATTTTTACGTCGCCTTCAGTCAATTGGGCGTACTTTCACCAGACGGTCGTTGTAGAACGTTTGATGCACAGGCCAACGGCTACGTTCGTAGTGAGGGTGCCGGTTGTGTCATGCTCAAGCCGCTGGCTGCAGCACTGCGTGACAATGATCCCGTGTATGCCGTCGTCCGATCAACCGCTCTGAACCAAGACGGTCGGACGCCGGGAATGACGGTGCCAAGTGAGGAAGCGCAAACCGCGCTGATGCGGGCTGCCTGTGAATCAGCTTCTGTGCAGCCGAGTGAAATCCAATACGTCGAAGCCCATGGCACGGGAACAAGCGTAGGTGATCCGATCGAAGCGTCCGCCATTGGCAATGTCGTTTCAAACGATCGCACCGGAGCACCATGCCGCATCGGATCGGTCAAGACCAACATTGGTCACCTGGAGGCGGGTGCGGGGATGGCGAGTATCATAAAGGTAGCTTTGTCGCTGCATCACCAACAAATTCCCGCGCACTTAAACTTCACCGCTCCGAATCCTCAGATCGACTTCGAAGGGCTGAAGCTATCGCTGCCGCTTGAGACTCAGCAGTGGGAATCGAACACCTCACGTTTGGCAGGCATCAATGGCTTCGGCTACGGTGGTGCCAATGGACACATTATTCTCGAACAGGCGCCCACCGGGGCAGCCAAGACGACTGCCGCATACACGCCCTCCCGCACCTCCCGCGCCGCTTCAGCCGGCTCGGACAGCAGCAGCATTGATGCGCCCGTCTTACTGCCGCTAAGCGCTCGCAGCAAACCTGCACTCACGGCGTTGGCGACGAATTTGGCAAACTGGCTCGAAGGCGACGGGGCGGGCATTCACTTAGCAGAAGCGGCAGGTTTCATCGCTCACCGCCGTGCGCATCATTCCCAGCGGACAACAGCTTGCGCCAGCGATCGGGAGGAGATGATCGATCAACTGCGGACGATCGCGGCCTCCGAGCCAGCAGAATTGGGCGAAGAGCTTTCGTCGACTAGGAGAGCCGTCGGCCCCGCTTTCGTTTGCTCTGGTCAAGGACCACAGTGGTGGGGAATGGGGCGAGGGCTACTCAAATTCTCTCCGGCGTTCCGCACTGTTATCAAACGCTGTGACGCAGAATTCTCGCGATACGGCGAATGGTCGCTAATGCACGAGCTGACGCGGGACGAAAAAACCTCCCGAATGCAGAAGACCTCAATCGCTCAGCCCAGTATCTTTGCCATTCAGGTAGCCCTGGCGGCGGTATGGGAGAGTTGGGGGATCGTTCCGACCGCAGTCGTGGGACACAGCGTCGGCGAAATCGCTTCCGCCTATCTTTCTGGCGGACTTAGCTTCGAAGATGCTTGCTGCGTCGCGTTCTACCGCGGACACACGATGGATCTGGCGACCAGCCAAGGCGCGATGGTGGCAGCCGGGCTCGCAGCTGCAGACGTTGAGGGCTGGATTCGTGGCATCGAGTCCGAAGTCTCACTGGCCGCGATCAATGGCCCAACCAGTGTGACGATTTCCGGAGCATCGGGAGCCATCGAAGACCTGGCCACGCGATTGGAAGACGCAGGAGTTTTTTGCCGGCGGCTAGCTGTCGAGTACGCGTTTCACAGCCCTCAAATGGCTCCCGTTCGCGACACGTTGCTAGAGTGCTTGGACGGAATTCGGCCGCAAGCAACGCACACGCCGATGGTCAGTACGGTCACAGGAAAGCTGATCGACGGCCAGCAGCTCGGCCCGGAATATTGGTGGCAGAATGTTCGCGAAAGTGTACGATTCTCCGACGCAATGTCCAGTATCGCCGAATTGGGGCATGGCGTTGCGGTCGAGATTGGTCCGCATCCCGTCCTAGCCTACTCGATTAACGAGTGCTTCCAGACTGCCGGGCAATCGGTCCGTACGGTCGCGTCGCTGAACCGGAAGCAAGATGACCTGCAGGTCCTGAGCAAGTCACTCGGCAGCCTGTACGCCATGGGTTTCGATATCGATTGGTCAGGTTTTTATAACAAACCGACGCGTCGCATCGACGTCCCTGCCTATCCGTTTCAAATGCAAACTTGCTGGTCGGAATCGTTCGAATCGGCTCGTACACGTTCAGCCTCCGTCGATCACCCGCTGCTTGGGCAGAAGACCGACAGCCCGACTCCGAAGTGGCAGCAACGCATCGATCTTGGCCTGCAAAAATACCTGGCAGATCATCTCGTACGGGGTGCTGCGATTTATCCGGCTGCAGCTATGCTCGATGCGGCGCTAGCGGCTGCTGACCAGATGAACGAATCGGAGACGCTTCGACTAGCTCGCATTCAGCTCCTAAACGCCTGCACGTTGGAAGATGGCCGACCGCAGTGGATTCAGACTGCCTATGACGCCGAGCGACGCAGGCTCGCTTTAGCGTTCAGAAGTACCGAAACGGAACAGTGGCGAGCACTTGCAAATACGACAATCGATTCGGTCGCCAAACACGTGACCGACTTTGAGGCCAAGCGTATAGAATTGTCAGCAGCCAGGGACCGTTGCCGTCAACCATTCACCGAAGAGGCGTTGTATACACACTGCCTTGAAACGGGGCTGGAATATGGCACGAGCTTCCGCGGCCTAAAATCAGGCAGCCGCCACGATGGCGAGGTGATCGCTGACGTCACTCTGGAAGATGCAAATCTCAACGCAGCTGATCACTACGTGCATCCTGCTGTACTCGACAGTTGCTTCCACAGCATGCTGGCCGCTGATCCAAGTTTCGGCCTTGGCTCGGATGGATTGTATCTACCTTTTCAAATTGATGGCGTCACGTTCCACCAGAAACTGGGTCTTCAGGCGACGGTCCACTGTAAGTTGCGATCCAAGTCCGATAAGCAGCTCGTTTGCGACCTCGATATCTACGACCCATCTGGCAAGTTGTGCATCGAAATTGATGGCTTCACTAGCCGTCGAGTCGGCACGCAGCGGACGCGTGAGCGAACCGAAGACCTGCTCTATAGCTACTCCTGGGTCGAGGCACCGATTGGTGATAACGCAAACCAACAAACCGAGCTCACCACGCAAGCGCCCGGCAGCGACTATACAACCGCCACGTCGACCGACGCCGATTCGGAATCCGCCGCTCCACATTGGCTGGTATTCATGGATGAGTCGAGTTTTGGCCGCGAGTTGGTTGGCCGACTGCTGGATCAAGGTGGTACCGTCAGTGAAATTTATCGACACGATTCCGGTGTATCGCAGGCCGTAGGAGGCACGTTCTTCCAGGTCGACCCTGCTGTACTGCCAAGTTTTAAAGATGCCCTGGCCGCAGCTGCTGCAACTCAACCAGTAACCGATATCGTGTACCTCTGGGGCTTGGACACGCCCGATTCACACCAACTCAGTTGCCAAGACCTAGAAGATTCCACCCACGTCACCTCACTTGCGCTGATGCACCTGGTCCAGGCGTGGGACGATCTTCCGGAAGAACCTACCGCGACGCTGTCGCTCGTCACCGCTGGAGCTCAATCCGACGAACACTCCGCAGATCCCGTAAGTCTTGCGCAAGGGCCGTTGATCGGTTTTGGGCGGGTTATTGCCGCTGAGTATGCCCGTCTGGGTGCGCGGCTAATCGACTTGCCAGCAGTTCCGTCGGTGATCGACATCGACAATTTGGCGCTTCATCTGCTCACGCAAGACACTGAAGATGAAACCATGTGGCGATCCGGCAAACGTCTGGCACGCCGCTTTATGCCCCAGCCTGGCAAACGACTGTCCGATGACGCTATCGGAGATTTACCATCTCAGCTACGCATAGGCTACAGCGCTGGTGTCGAAGAACTGCACTACGAAGCAGGTTTACACGGTCCGCTGCAGCCAGGCGAAGTCGAGATTGAAGTCTACGCCGCTGCACTCAACTTCGCTGATGTGATGAAGTCCCTTGACCTGTACCCGGGACTGGAGGATGGACCAGTGGACTTGGGGGCCGAGTGTTCAGGACGAATAACTCGTGTCGGCCCCGGCAGTCGCTGGGCCGTCGGTGACAATGTCGTTGCTATCGCTCCCGGTGCATTTGGAACGCATGTCGTTGTAAAGGATGCATTGGTGGCGAAAAAGCCAGATCGCTTGAGCTTCGAACAAGCTGCGGCATTGCCAATCGCATTTTTGACCGCCGATTACGCAATGGACCATTGCGCTCGGCTAACGACCGGTGACAGTATCCTAATCCACTCCGCCAGCGGTGGTGTTGGCCTGGCCGCGATCCAACTAGCCAAGGCTGAGGGCATTCGAGTCTATGCTACCGCCGGGACGGACGAAAAACGCGAGTACGTTCGCAACTTGGGCGTCGAACAGGTGATGGATTCACGTTCGCTTGACTTTGGCCCCATGGTTCGCCAGGCGACCGACGATCAAGGCGTAACGGCCGTACTTAACTCTCTGCCTGGCGAGGCGATCGACGAAGGTCTGAAGTGTCTGTCGCTTGGCGGACGATTTTTGGAGATTGGCAAACGCGACATTTATGCTGACAATCCGCTGGGCATGTATCCCCTCCGGAACAATTTGTCGTTCTTTGCTATTGACCTAGACCAGCTGTTCAAACGCCAGCCCCAGCAAATGGGTGTCAGACTGCGTGATTTGATGGCCAAATTCGAATCAGGTCAACTCCAGCCGCTGCCGACGCGCGAGTACGATTGTGACGACGTTGTCTCAGCCTTCAAATTCATGCAACAAGGCAAGCATATCGGGAAAATCGTCCTGCGTTTCAATCACCGACCACAAGATGTCCAGGCGGGAGCGTATCCCGCTGTAGAGTTCAATCCTGAGGGAACCTATTGGTTGGTTGGCGGCAGTGGAGGTTTCGGGCTGGAAATTGCCAAGTGGATGGTAGCTCGAGGAGCTCGAAATTTGGTCGTCAGCGGCCGAAGCCAACAGGTACGTCCGGAAGCTTCTTCGGTATTTGCCGAACTCGAAACGCAAGGTGCCAACGTTTCGTTCGTCACTGCCGATGTCACAGATGCAGATGACGTCGACCGAGCCCTTGCCGAAATCGATGCCAATCATCCAGCACTCGTCGGTGTGATTCATACGGCCATGGTGCTGGAAGACAAACTGCTGGTCGATTTGGATGTTGCTACACTCAACCGAGTGCTTCGCCCCAAAATCCTCGGCGGCTGGAATCTGCATCAACGCACGCTAGGCCGAGAGCTTGAGTGCTTCGTTTTGTTCTCTTCACTTTCCAGTGTTTTTGGACATGCCGGACAGGCTAACTATGCTGCCGCCAACGCGTTCCTCGATTCGCTTGCCTACTTCCGACGTTCGCAAGGCCTGCCAGCGCTGGTGATGAATTGGGGGCACTTGGGCGAAGTCGGCTATCTAGCCGAGCGTGAGGAACTGGGTGAAAGGCTCAAACGGCAAGGCGTCCTGAGCTTCACCGTTGACCAGGCCACTGATTCGCTCGAATATGCTCTTCAGACTCGTGCGATCCAGCTTAGCTGCTTGCGGGTCGACTGGAGTATCTGGCGTGGCCTGGGCATCACTGGACGAGTGCCGCCGCGTTTCGCTCACCTACTGATTCATAACGAAGAAAATTCAGGATCGACCAGTGCCAATGCCGCGAATCTACGCAGCGTGAGCCCTCAAGTTCGAGCGGAACTGATCGATGCAGCCGTGCGATCCAAAGTGGGATCATTACTCGGTATTCCACCGGACAAGATCGCTTCCGACCGCGCTCTTCTGGAAATGGGACTCGACTCCCTGATGGCCGTTGAACTTCGCAATTGGGTTGAAGGCCACATGGAAATCGCACTCCCCATTTCGATTCTGATGCAAGGTGATAGCTTCAGCGAATTGGTAGATTTCTTGGCCAATGCCATTGACGGAGATGGTGCGGGAACCGCCGCTGAGCATGCGACTACGTCGGGGCTAGCGGCAGACACAGATCCAGCAACAGAGGAAGCGCGGCGGGCCCAAGCCCTGCTAGATCGCTTGCCCGAAATGACTTCTCGCGAGGTCGACGAATTATTGATGCAGCTATTGAGTGAGCAGGAGTTGAGCCGATGAGTGTATCGAGGGCAACCACGACCAGCGCCGCTGAGGCTAGAATTCAATCGCTGAGCGATTCAGAAAAACGACAACTACTCGCCAGGCTCTTGCGCGATAAGGCCGCCGGAGCGCGAGTCTTCGATATGTCGATCGGACAAGCAGCCCTGTGGCACGCGTTTCAGCGCAATCCTAACTCGACTGCCTATAGCGTCTTCTTACCAACGCGTATTCGAAGTCATCTAAATGCTGGAACCCTGAAAGCGTGTATCGAGCAATTGGCCGGTCGGCATCAGTGCCTGCGGACCTCCTTCGAGCAGTCCGACGGTCGACTCTTGCAACGTGTTCACGGTGAATTAAAACCCGGGTACATCGTCCGTGATGTGGCGGGAGCTAGCGACGAACAAATCGAGAATCTCGTACTTGAGGAAGCGCTGCGTCCATTCGATTTGAACGCTGGCCCACTCGTTCGGCTGAGCGTATTTAAGGTTGCCGATGATGATTGGGTCATCCTTGCCCAGGCGCACCATATTGTGGTGGACTTTTGGTCACTGGTCATCATTCTGTCCGAGCTGCGCGTACTGTATCCGCAATTGTTGGCCGGACAGCCTGCCACCCTGCCACCGCCGCAGAACAACTACCAGCGCTTCGTGACGCAGCAACACGCGTTGCTGGGTAGTGAGGGTGCTCAGCGGCACATGGACTACTGGAAGTCCGCACTCAAAGACGTCGCCCCGATCGTTGAACTTCCGCTCGACCGTCAGCGGCCCGAAGGCTTCACGGGCCGAGCCAATGTCCAGGGTATCGAATTCGCCGCGGATCTTGGCCAGCAGGTAGCCGAGCTAGCTAGAGACTTACGAGCGACTCCGTTCGCCGTTGTCCACGCCGCAGTCCAGTTGTTCGTCTCACGTCTCAGCCGCCAAGATCTGTTCTTCATTGGCAGTCCTTTCAGCGGACGCTCGCAGCGCGAGTACGAGCAAACGGTTGGGTTTTTTGTCAATGTTCTGCCGGTCCGATGCGATCTTCAAAATTCGCCCACGTTCGCCGATCTAGTGACCCGAACTGGTCAGAGTCTTGCCGACGCTCTCGATCACGAAGCTTACCCGCTTTCTGAAATTGTCCGGATTGGGGACATACCCCGGGATTCTAGTCGCAGTCCGTTGTTCCAAGTTTCGTGCACCTTTGAAAAGTCACAGAAGAAGGAAGAATCCGGTCGTGGAGGGTTCCTGTTCCCCGGTGAAACACAGGCTTGGCAATTCGGTGGAATGCGTCAAGAAAGCTTCTTCCTGCCGCACCCAACGTGCCACTACGACCTCGAATTCGTTTTTGAGCTAAACGACGATCGACTCAAGGGCATGATGGTCTATTGCCGCGATCTGTTTTCGGCTGAATCGATGGCAAATCTATCGGAAGCATTCAGCTCACTGTTTGCAGAAGCAGTACGTTCCTCGACAACTAGCATCGAATCGCTGGGCTGGTCGTCTGAATTGCGGTCGACCGTGGTATTGCCGGATTCAACCACTCAGCCCGAAGACGCTTTGCCAGAGAACACCTTGCCGGGGCAGATTTTGTCCGCCGCCGTCGATTCACCCGACGTCCCCGCACTCGTCCATGGCAGCACCACCATCACGTATCGGCAGTGGGTAAGTGCAGCCGAGGAGCTTAGCCGATCGCTCAAATCGCGTGGCGTCGCCCCCGAAGTGCTCGTGCCTGTCGAGTGCCAGCCTGGACCTGCAGCAATGATCGGAATGCTGGCCGTCCATCTAGCCGGCGGGGCCCCAGTCCCGATCGACTCAACGCAATCACATGCCGACCTCCACGACTTGGTCAGGGAGACGAATGCTCCGATATTGGTTTCTGATCGTACTGATTCCATCGAGTGTGGCGTTCCGCATGCCGTCGTTGACCTGCCTGCAGCGGATGCTCAAGAATTATCAGATAGCCAAATCTCGGACCTACTCGGGTCGACTCTGGCGCTGTCGCCGCGCAGTTTGGCCTACATGGTTTATACATCTGGTTCCACCGGAAAGCCGAAGGGCGTATTGGTTGAGCATCGTGCGGTTTGCAATACGCTTTCGTGGCGTCGCCGCGCTGTACCACTGACCTCCGGCGACCGCGTCTTATACACTCTGTCGCACCAATTTGACGCGGGGCTTGGGATTGCTTGGGCCGCACTGACGCAGGGGGCTTGTTTGGTCTGGGCCTCCGACGTGAATGACCCATCACAAATCGTTAAACAACTTCAATCAGACCAGATCACCGTTCTGCCCGCCGTGCCGAGCGTTCATGAGTTGTTGGTCACTCACCCCGATTTTGTGAATTGCAATTCACTGCGTTACGTCTGGACCGGTGGTGAATCGATGGCGTCGACGCTACCGGAGAAAATCCGCAAGTCAACGCAGGCTGCGTTTTGGAATTTCTACGGCCCCACGGAAGCGGCCATCGAAGCCACCGCCTGCGATGTTACGGCTCATCCGGCCGGCAGACCCATCA
>DNPC01000493.1:0-2654 GCA_003501565.1 Planctomycetaceae bacterium
CTCGCTCGTGCTGGACGACCCGAAAAGGCTCTCGAGGCCTGTATGCAGGCTCAGCTGGACCGCAACGTTCCCGGCCAGATTTTTGCGATCGCCGCCATCTCACACATCCAGCTTGGAAATACTCAAGCAGCACGCCAACAACTGAAGCTAGCCGACGCATTCGCCGAGCGTTTGTTGGAACAACAGTCCGAACTAGAGTCCAGCGATCGGCAGCGTTCAGATGAATCGCGCGGCTGGAAAATTCGCTGGTTCGATCATGCCGAATTCGAACTCCTCTACCGCCAAGCTCGAGAGCTGTTGAACGAGTCAGGTCAGTAAACGGAGTGGTAACCACCCAGCCGTTGCTAGCAGCACGAGAGTCCAGCGAGCAAACGATAGAGATAGCCGTCTTTTCGCAGGCTATTCAACGATCTTTACAGGGCTGGAATCTGACAGGATGTCGTAAACATCCGCGGCATCCAGCGGAGCCAAGCTGATTGAGCCAGCTTCCTCAAGTTCCGCACTGGCCATTTCCGGGGAACCGTGGATCGATAATTCGCCTAGGCTAATCCAGTGATTGCCATAGGGGTTTCGAGGATCGTCAGCCGAGAGAACCTGCTGGGCCGCACCGTAGTAAGTCCGGTCCGTGCGTTTGTCGACAACTTCGAATACACCCGGTTTCGGATAATTCTCTTTCCCAAACGATACTGAGAATCGCCCGGCATACATCTTGCCCAAGAATACAGTCAACTCATTGCGCGAAATGCTAACTTGTGCTGAGAAAGGACCCTGGACCACTTTTAGCTTTGTTCCCGGCGTAACCGACTGTTCGCTACCAAGGCCATTGATCTTGGCTAGTAGCGCCGGAGTGATCGAATACTGTTCCGCGATGCTGTTGACCGACTCACCCCGGGCTACCATGTGTCCAGGCAAAACCAGATGATCGGTGGAGTAAATGACACGGCGGCAAAGCGGGTCAAGGATATTTTCCAGATCTGTTTGTTCGGCGTAGGTCAGCTCAGGACTAGCAAAGTAAGGGCTCAAATTCTCAAGAGCCGCTCGGTATTCCCCGTTCTGCGCCTTCGTCAGCCATTCCTGCCTAGCGACGCTAAAGTTCGGAATCGTTGGCGCAAGCGAGCCTGTGTTTGCGTCAAGTGGCGTTCCGCCTAGTTCGCTTGTG
This sequence comes from Planctomycetaceae bacterium, assembly GCA_003501565.1. Lineage (GTDB taxonomy): Bacteria > Planctomycetota > Planctomycetia > Pirellulales > Pirellulaceae > Aureliella. Next base: position 1,160 of record DNPC01000493.1, read on the forward strand.
GCGCCGACACCCACACTACCTGGTAAACCTTTGCTATGGCTGATCGTCGTAGCGGCTGTTCCCGTAGAACTACCACTTGCGCCGAACGAGTCGGTAGGGAACTGAGGAAGTGAATTCGGATCGGCAATGGGATTGCTGCCTTGCGGTGTACCTTGTGCGTCCGATTGCGCTATCGCGCCGAGTGGGGGTACGCCCAGTCCGCCACTACCCATGTCAGGCGTGGCTGGCGGAGCGTTCGTCGCAAGGGTTTGACCGGGATCGAGCAACTCGGGACCCGCCAAATTCTGCAAGTCCACACTCGGCAACGCATTGAGCGCGGCGGCGTTGCCGATCTCAGGTGGGAGCGTAAGTTCGCCACCCAGGTCCGTGCTACCTAGACCACTACCCACCGCCTCGTTGCCGGTATCCATCCCAGGGATTGCTGGCGGCGATGAAAATCCATCAAAACCACTCGTGCTGGTCAACTGACCTTCGTCTGGAATTTCGATCTCGCCGATGTCCAGTTCGTCAAGCTCACCTTCCATCGCCCAGTCGCGGAGTTCATCGGGTACATCCGAATCCGGAGCATTGAGAGCCACAAAAGCTCCATAGCAAACTGCTAGCAATAGCGCGATAACAACGCCTGTCTTGATCGTCTGCACGACCGCTCTCCCTTGGGTATCATCCTTGAAATTCCAAGTAAAGCTAGCACAAGCGGGGCTCTGCTCAGTACTAGCTGGATTCGACCGTAGCAAACGTTTGCTTCTACCACCAGAGCAATCCTCATAGTTCGCCTGCCCCCAGGTAGATTCGTAGCGGATTAGTAGATTCGTAGCGGATTAGTAGATTCCTAGCCGATTAGCGCTTCCACGTAGGTCCGCCTGTCCTCAGGCGGATCACGTAGCCGGTTTGTCGCATTCACGTCGGTCGGCCTGTCACCAGGCGGATTCATAACGTGCTGCACGAGCAAGAGCTTGCCGCTACACCTGGGCCCGAAATCTTGCGATTCCGGCTACCAGTCCCCGCATGGATTGTCGCTTTCACGTAGGTCCGCCTGTCCCCAGGCGGATCACGTAGCCGGATTGGCAACAATTCGGGCGATGCGTGTTTGCGTAAAACGGTCGTGTTGACGACGGTTGTTGTCAACTCGTCGTTGTGCCCGCCGTTGCCTAACGCTCGAACGCCCAGTCTTGCCCTCAGCCACGCAGTGAATTTCAGCCACGCACTAAGCTTACAAGACCACCCGAACAAACGAGCTGTATTTACGAAGACATACCGCTACACCTGGGCCCGAAATCTTGCGATTCCGGCTACAGCCCCCGCATGGTTTAGCGCTTCCACGTAGGTCCGCCTGTCCCCAGGCGGATCACGTAGCCGGATTGGCAACAATTCGGTCGATGCATGTTTGCGCAATCGGTCGTGTTGGCGCCTGTTGTTGTCAACTCGTCGGTGTGCCCGCCGTTGCCTAACGCTCGAACGCCCAGTCTTGCCCTCAGCCACGCAGTGAGTTCCAGCC
>DNPC01000493.1:2767-5536 GCA_003501565.1 Planctomycetaceae bacterium
ACGCAGTGAGTTCCAGCCACGCACTAAGCTTACAAGACCACCCGAACAAACGAGCTGTATTTACGACGACATGCCGCTACACTCGTGCCCGAAATCTTGCGATTCCGGCTACCAGCCCCTGCATGGATTGCCGCTTCCACGTAGGTCCGCCTGTCCCCAGGCGGATTCATAACGGACTGCACTAAAGCAAGAGCATACCACTACACCTGGGCCCGAGTCTTGCGATTTCGGCTACAGCTACTGCAAGCTTGCTGAGCTCGCTTGCGATTTCTGCTGAATCTGCTCAAGCAACATGCGATTCTCAGGCGAACCGCCTGTTAGCTCAAGTGCTTTTTCGGCCCACTTGATAGCAGGCTCCCAACGCTCGAGAGCTTCGAAGATCATCGCCGTAGCCTGTGCATACTGGGCGTTGTCTGGCTCAAGCTCTGCAGCCCGCTCGAGATACTTGGCCGACTCAGCCAATCCGTTTTCAACACTTTCACGATTGATGTACAGTGCCAGGCCGTAACGATAGACGATCCCGGCATTGTCGGGTAGCAAGTCGAGATCCCGTTTGAGCAATTGCAGTTCCTCGCTGCGGAGCTTCGCAACGGCGCTGCTGAGTCGCTGAGCGACCTCACTGGATCGGGGACTTGGTGCACCGCCCTGCTCTGGGCCAGGCTGCGATTGCTGGTTGAGGTTAGTCTCAAGCAGAGTGGCCAAATTGGTTCGCGGGCCAGTCACCGCGGGTTCGACAGCTATTGCATCTTCGTAGTGCTCGATCGCTTGCTGCATCCGGCCTTGTTGTTCGGCCAGAACGCCCATCGACACGTGGGCTCCACTGCGGTCCGCCGTTACCATCAGACCCTCATTCAACTCTGCCAAAGCCGCCCTTAGACGCCCGGCGGAACCATTGCTGTACAGCCGGGCAGGAAAATTCAGCAGCGTTCGCGCGGCCTCGACCCGAACACTTCGGACGCCGTCTTTCAGCATGCCTTCCAGCTGCCGCACGGCCGTCGGTCGATCGGGTAAACCAAGCAAAGTACTCACAGCAGCGGCGCGGACGAGCGGGCTATCATCGTCCAGCTGATCGCTGGCAAGTGTGGCAGCTTCAGCGGGGTGATATACCCGCAGTGCCTCCAATGCAGAAGCTCGCGCGAGCGCAGGACTGCGGTGGTCCTTACGCGAAAGCAGCTTACGGACTCGCGAGACGGCATCGGGTGCATTGGTCTGGGCTGCATGGATCGTCTCACCAAAATGTGGCTCCCGATATCGATCCTTACCGTACCACTTCTCGCATGCATCATCACACCATTTGTCCGCCCGTGCGATTTCGTCCTGTACTGCCTGATTGCCCTCGCGAGCCAACTGCATCCAGTCTTGGTAGAGCACAAGTTGTTCGCGGTCTGCCTCCGGCACGTTGTTCTTTTCTAGATGGCAGCCGGTGCAAGCATTGGGTGTACCAATTTTCAAACTAATGTCTGGACGGGGGATGCGGATACTATGGTCGCGACGCGCATCAACGGCCATGTAAGTCGTACTAGGCATGTGGCAATTGACGCACTGTGCCCCCGCACTGCCCGGTTCATGGAAGTGGTGACTTACCGAATCGTATTTTGCCGTGGGGTGTTGATGGCAGGATGTACAAACCTGATTCCCGGTCATTTTCAAAGATGCCGAATGGGGATCGTGACAATCGCTACAACGAATTCCTTTGTGGTACATCTTGCTCTGAATAAACGAGCCGTGAACGTAGTCCTCGTCCAGGATTTGGCCGTCCGGATAGTAGATGCCAGGTGCAATTAGCTGATTGGTGTAGTGGTCGTAGAAATTGTCGCCCGCGGTGAAATCGCCGGCAATGATGTTGCGACGACTATGGCACGGCGCACAGGCTTGGATCTGGTTTTCTGCGGTACTCTTTAAGTCCGCCAATCCGTAACCCTTTTCGCGACTCCAACCTGGCGACCACTTGGACGCAAGTTCAACGTGAACACTCCCGGGACCGTGGCAAGCCTCACACGAAACGTCGATTTCGAAGAACGTTGAATTGTACTTGCCAACTGTGCTTTCTAAGTTTGCGCTGCGGACGACATCGCTGATGGCGGTGTTACCGTCCGATGCGTGTTTGACGAGGTTTACGTGCGAATCGGGAATGGCGAAATTCTTCTTGAAGTTCGTCGAATGGCAGTCTGCACACATCGTATTCCACCGCTGCGCGATCCCGGTCCAGTGCAAGTCATCGTGCGGTGCGAGTTTGTCTGAGACGTCTGGCGGCGGCAAATAGAACCAAGTTTCTTTCTCGGTGTCCCAGCAAAGCCGAAGCACCTGGATACGAGGGTACTCATCGGAAGCATGCTCACTGCCCGCACGCGGCATATCAACCATATACTGCTGCAGCGGCTTAATGCCAAAAACATATTTGACTTCAAAGTCCTGCAGCTCACCGTCGGCGCCTTCCGTGTTGACGAAGAATTTGCCATCTCGCCGGAACATTTTGCTCGTGACGCCATGGTGCTCCAGTGTGGCGTCATCAAAGTCAGCCAGGACTGTAGCATCGGTTGCGGGCTGCATCGCGTCATCGTGATGCGAGCTCTTGAACTTCTCCGCTTGATCCGCATGACATTTCACGCAGCCGTCGCGTCCAACGTAGCTCGCCTGACGAATGTCAAACTTTCCAGTCGACTCGTCGATCGCGACCTTTGAACCTCGGCAGCCAACAAGCTGTACGCTAACGGTAATTAGGCAGAATGCCACGACCAGCCGACTCCTTGCGAATGCCAACAAGGCTTT
>DNPC01000874.1 GCA_003501565.1 Planctomycetaceae bacterium
TAGTGTAAAGCTAGCTGACCAGTGTCCACGGCCCGCCATGCCGATGCCAAAGATGACCTCGCGTCCATCAGCAAAGGACTGCTGGTGAATTTGTTGCATCGGGGGGCTGGCTGGCCAGTTCTCAGTGTCTTCAATACTGCTGAGAATAATGTTGCCGCCGGCGTCGGACCAAGTGTGTTGGTACCGATCATTTTCCCAAGCAAAGGCGAAAGTCCCTAGCTGACCGCCATCGATACTCAACGGCTCACCGCCCTGTCGCGTAGTTACGTCCACCATTGAGCTACCCTGTGTTGTCCAAGTATCGTCGCCGAAATGTCGTCGACTCAGTGCCGCCTAACTATTTTCGCTGGATTGTCCCATCCGCCAGACCAAGAAAGAATCTAAGAATCCTTGGATGTCACCTGCCATGACGGCTGAAAAACTGCCTTGATAGTGTTCCGTGCGAGCGTCTTTTACCCGCTGGTCGGGGTGCAAGAAGTAGTTTCGGATTTGCGACCCGAAACCCTTCTGCTTAACCTTGTTTTGGTATTTCTCGGCTTGCTCCTCTTCGCGGCGTTCTTCCTCAATTCGAGCGATCTGAGCCCGCAACATCTTCCAGGCAGTTGCTCGGTTCTTGTGCTGACTCCGTTCACTTTGGCACTGGGCAACCTTGCCAGTAGGAATATGTGTTAAGCGGACGGCGCTATCGGTCTTGTTGACGTGCTGGCCACCGGCACCACTTGCACGGTAAGTATCTTCTCGCACATCTTTTTCATCGATCTCGACTTCGACCGCATCACCGATCTCGGGCGAAACGTCGACTGCAGCAAAGCTAGTTTGGCGTTTTCCATCGGCGTTGAACGGGCTAATCCTAACCAGCCGGTGAATGCCCTGTTCACCTTGCAAATAGCCGTAAGCCATCGGGCCGCGAATGGCGATCGTTGCTGATGTAATGCCCGCTTCTTCGTTATCCTGCCGCTCGATCAGCTCAACCGAATAGTCGCTCTTTTCGGCCCAGGCAATGTACATCGAAAGTAACATCGCAGCCCAGTCGTTGGCATCGACGCCACCGTCGCGAGCGTGCACACTAAGTATCGCACCGGCACCATCGTGAGTTCCGCTAAGGAGGGCCTTTAGCTCGAGTTCTCCAGCGACTTTCTCCAGCCGTTGAACCTCGCTGGTCACTTCGTCTACCGCAGAGTCATCTTCTTCCAGGAATGCGATAAGATCGTCAAGATCTGCAGCTGACCCGAGTGCCTCTTGAAGCGGCGCAATGACGCTTCGCAGGCCCTTGAGTTTGCCGACCGTTTCCTGTGCAGTCTCTTGATTATTCCAGAACTCTTCGGCAGCCATTTGTTCTTCGATGGCAGCCACTTCCGCAAGCTTGCTGTCGAAGTCAAAGACTGTCCTGGAGTTGCGTAAGACGCTGGCGAATCGACATAGCGCGATCCGATAACGATCCTTCACTCATCCGAGGACACCTCGTTTATTGATAGGAGAAATTTGATAGAGGCGATTGTAACCCAGCGGACTACATGTTGGCAGGGCACGAGTTCCAGCTGTGTTCGGCGACTTGACGGCTTGCTTGCATTTTGAACGCCACGCCCCTATACGCTCCTTCGCAGCGGCGAGCGCAAACATATCGCGACGAGCCGCCAACGTTTAGCGAATCCTCTTGATGATGTGGAAGCCGTACTGCGATTTCACAGGATCGTATTCAGCCAGTCCGAACTGGCCGACCTCAAGGCTAAATCCGATATCACCAAAGGCCGGGACCATGCCACCGCGAGCGTAAATGGTGCGACTAGCGATGCGACCACCGGAGTCGCTTTCGAACCCATGGTTGGCCATTTTGTAGATTCCTGGCGGTGAATCATCGGTGTATTGGCGAATAATTGCAGCAAAGTCTTCGCCAGCTTTCGCTCTTTCGAGCAATTCGTTAGCAAGTTCACGACCATCTTCCACCGAGCGGATTGCCTGTTGAGGCATTCCATCGCGAACGCCGATCAAACAGTGTTGGATTGTGATGTAGGCGGGTTCACCATCTTTGTTTCGCAGGTCTTCCTGATAAACATCAGTCGCATCTTCTGCACAGCCAGCAAACGTGGCGAACGCCAAGAGGACCAAGGGAGAAATTTGGTTTCGCATTCTCTTATTCGCAAGTCGTATATTGGGAAAGCAATCTATGGCGGTTTGGCCTATCGACGGTTCAAGCGGTTCGACGAACTTGGGTAGCGTCAGGCGATTTGCCAGCAAGCTACTAGTTTACTCAAGTTAGTTTACTCCCGTCTGAGACAACCGGCGGCACAAACAGCTACAACCTATTCGCGGGCCGCGATAAATGCCTCCACGGCGTCAAGCAAGCGAACAGGGCCTTCTCGAACAACATCGACAACGGCCAAGCCTTGTTCGTCTTCGATTTGGTCAGCAAGCTTTCGTGCTTTATCTGGGGTGAGCAATCGACCGTTCATCGCAAAGGCGACAGTCGAGCATTCCTGGTAAATGCTACCCATCGTCTCGAATAATCGTCGCTGCTCGGCCAACGAAGGCAACTGCACATGCTCCAAACCGCCGACTGTCTCTCGACCTGCCTCGAACACAAAGATTAGTCCGTGAGGCTGGCATCCGTGTAGCAGCCCAAGAGTCACCGCGGAGTACGATGGGTGGACCAAGCTGCCCTGCCCCTCCACGACTAGAACATCATGGTGCTGCTTATCAAGCACAAGTTTCTCGGCAGCCCCACTCACAAAATCGGCGGCCACGCAGTCGATGGGGAGCCCTTCGCCAGAAACCATGATCCCAGTTTGTCCCGTCGCGACAAAATGCGCATCATGGCCACGCCGACTAAGTCCGCGCGAAGTCTCCAAGCTGACCAACATTTTCCCGACACTACAGTCATGCCCCACGGTATGCAGCCGAGTGCAATTGTCATTGAAGCCCGTGCGTCTGGCGATGGAGCGGAAGTTGTTCCGTCGCACGTCGGTGACTTCGATACTAGCAGCCTCAGCGGCTGACATTAGCTGTTCGTCCAGCGACAGGAAATCATGCAGGCCGCTAAGGATGTTCATTCCCTGAGCGATGGCTTCCATCAAAACCGGACGCCAATGTTCTGGGATCTTTCCACCAGGTGGGGCAATTCCTATGACCAGAGTATCCGCAGGCGGAGCATCGGCTAGTTGTCCGATAACGGGTACATCACCCCCGATTTCGAGTAGTTGTCCGGCTGTCATACCGGCGTTGTCGGGGTCAAAGATTGCGACACATTCGCTCGGGCAATACCTTAGCAGACCGGTGGCAGTCTTGGCGGTCCTTGGATTGGAATGCCCCCAGGTTAACAGAACGATACGTCGGTTCATTCAGCTGATCCCTTAGGCGATGGTGCTTCACCTACTGCTGTCGCGTAAGCTGTTGCGTAACCCTTGCAGTGTGAGATGCTAATCATCATTTGGGCGATACCCATATCGCGACTGATCTTTTCGGCAACGCCAGAGAGCACAATTTCAGGCTTACCACCGACTTGATTAACAACCTCGACATCGGTCCATTGAATGCCGTGTGCCCATCCTGTTCCCAGAGCTTTAAGTACTGCTTCTTTAGCGGCCCAACGCCCCGCATAGTGCTGATTGGCCGCCTTGCGCTGCTTGCAATACGCGATCTCGTCAGTGGTATAGACGCGCGTAAGGAACGTTTGTCCGTGTTTCTCGATCATCTGGTCAATACGTTCGCACTCGATGATATCGGTGCCGATGCCAATAACCGCAAGCGAGGGCAACGGAGCTGATCCTTGAGGTTCGGTCATGTGGTGTATTCTGAATTGAATCGGACGTATTCGACGGTTAAATCACTCGTCCAGTGAGTGCATGAGCCGGGACCTGATCCTACCACAATTTCAATGACTGTCGTCGGGTTCTCAGCGATTGAACGGCTTGCTGTTTGCTCACAGAACTCAATTGGCTGTCCTTGCCGGAACAACTCAATACCGTTGATACTCAATCCAATGTGGTTCGTGTCCAAGGTGCATTTAGCATAGCCAGCAGCCGAGACGATGCGACCCCAGTTCGGGTCACTCCCGTAGATGGCGGTCTTCACTAGGTTACTTGAGGCAATCGTCTCGCTTATGGCACGCGCGTCACTTTCCGAAGCAGCACCCGTGACTTGGATTTCAATTAGGTGTGATGCTCCCTCACCATCAGTCGGGATCTGTTTGGCAAGGTCGATACACAGTGTCGCCAGTTCTGATTCGAAGGCATCGATCTGTGCACCGGTAAGTGTTGGTCCGCCCGCTTTGCAGCTGGATAGCAATAGCATCGTATCGTTTGTGCTCGTGTGACCTTCCACGCTGATGTTATTAAAGGAACGGTTGGCGACACGAGCCAGAATTGCTTGGGCGTCTTCGGGCGTCAGAGGTGCGTCGGTAAGAATCTGACAGAGCATGGTTGCCATGTTGGGGCCAATCATTCCCGCCCCCTTGGCCATTGCAGCGATTCGGATCGATCGATCGCCCAGATTGAATTCGCAACTCGCGATTTTGCGAGATTTGTCTGTTGTCAGAATACCATCAGCTGCATCTAAGAAGTGTTGTTCAGAATTGCCCAGTTGCTGATAAGCTAAATGGATGCCCTCTTCGACCTTGCTCATTGGCAATGGGACTCCGATGATCCCTGTGCTCATCAGCAAGCATTGATCCGGAGATATTCCCACGTGTTCTGCAGTAACTTGGCACATCCTGGCAGCGTCCCGTTCGCCTTGGGTGCCGGTGCATGCATTGGCATTTCCGCTGTTGATGATGACCGCTCGCGCCGAATCTCCTGGAGTCCTCGCACGACATAAAACTACGGGGGCGGCAACCACTTTGTTCTGAGTATAGACACCGGCGGAAACAGCTTCTTCGTCAGCTACAATCAGCGTCACATCCTTTTTGCCAGATGCCTTGATCGCACAGCTAACACCAGCCATCCGGAAACCAATTGGCATGTCCATCAAAGAGTCGCCCTAAGTGGTAGGTGTACGTGAGTGTTTTGAAGTCAGACGGCGACTATCCAGGACCGTAGGGGAAGTGCGTTGAGCTTGTGGTGGCTTCCGGCCGGGTAGTC
>DNPC01000872.1 GCA_003501565.1 Planctomycetaceae bacterium
GTGGTTGTTTCTGGTGTGTGGAAACGGATTTCGAAAACGCGCCTGGCGTCGTGGATGTGATCTCCGGCTACTCAGGCGGACGTCGAAAGAATCCCACCTACGAAAACTATTCGACCGGCGGCCACCGTGAAGTGGCTTTGATTGAGTATGATCCTCGCGAGATCACCTACGCCGGCATCGTTGAATGGTTGATCAAACACTGCGACCCTACGAATCCCCGCGGACAATTCAACGACAACGGAAAACAATACTCGCCCGCTATCTATTACGCGGATGCCGAGCAAAAAAAGACGGCGGAGAGGGTAATCAAGGCGATCGACGAAATGAAGGTCTACTCTCGCAAGATTCGTGTTGCGATTGAGCCTCGTGACCAATTTTGGCCAGCCGAAGAATACCACCAAGACTACCATCATAAAAACTCGATCAAGTATCGCTGGTTCCGGCACCAGAGCGGAAGAGACGCATTCGTTACGCGGCATTGGGGTAATCGAGCTCATCAATTAGAGCTTCCAGGATCCAGACCCGAGTCGGCGTCCGGGGGTGCCTCAAATATGCAGGAGCTGTATCGGGAATGGGCGAGTTACAAGAAGCCCTCCGAGGAAGAATTGAAGGAGACCTTAACACCTCTGCAATTCCGCGTCACCCAAAAGGATGGGACAGAAAACGCCGGTGCAAACCCTTATAATAAGAACAAGAAACCAGGTATCTACGTTGATATCCTCTCCGGTGCGCCGTTGTTTTCTTCAACCGACAAATTCGAATCGGGAACCGGCTGGCCGTCATTCGTTCGGCCAATTTCTCCGCTGGCCATAACAACGAAGATGGATAACAGTAATTTCTTCCTTGGGCCCCGCATCGAAGTCCGCTCGCGGTTCGGCGATAATCACTTGGGACACGTATTCAGCGACGGCCCGCGCAATCGCGGCGGCAAGCGGTTTTGCATGAACTCCGCCGCCATGCGATTTATCCCCAAGGAAGACATGAAGAAGGAAGGCTACGGAGATTTCTTGCAATTCGTCGTCGAAGGTGACGGGACCAAATAGGAAAGTTTGCGAGCTCTTCGTCACTGTGGCGGCCTTTCACTTTCCCTCCTTCTCGTTTCCGGCGCATAGTCCTGTTGGCAGCCTTCGCTCCTAGCCGCAAGACTTAGGCAAATTGTTGCCGAGTGCTCTGGGATGCTCCGATGCATCTGCGATGCTCCAGCTGTTTCAGTCTCCGGAATCGAAAGCATTCCGATGTGCTAACGGTGCGTCTCTCACGATTTGTCGTTGTTGTGGCTTTGGCATTGGTTTCGCGCGTGACGCATTGAGCCAATCGCTGTTTTCTTCAGCACATAAGTTCTGTACCCTCCTTTTGGATGGGACAGCATCGTTGGTTTGCTGTCATTCTTCCGGACTCTTGATTAGCACAAGGAAGTGGACTGATGGGCAGCAGAAATCTTGCCGGCATCGCATCAATTGTTGTTTTCGCCTTGGCCTCACCAAGCCTCGCCGAACTCCCCGGGCAGATTACCGTCGGCAAGCAAACGCTTAAACTCAACGGTGCCGGTATGCGCACCAAGACATTCGTCAACATTTACGAAAGCGGCCTCTATTTGGCGGCTCCCAGTACGGATGCCCAGAAGATCCTGGCGGCTGACGAATTGATGTCGATACGCGTGAAGATTACATCGGGTTTCGTTAGTCGGTCATCACTCGTCAAGTCGTTTCAAGAGAGCTTAAAGGCATCCACGGGTGGCAAAACGGACAAGATTGCCAAAGAAACGCAGGCCCTTCTATCAGCCCTAAGCGACGAAGTGAAGAAAAACGATATCTACGATTTCCTGTACGTTCCGTCGCGTGGACTGTACGTCATGAAGAACGGAAAAGTTAAAGGAACGATACCCGGCCTGCACTTCAAACAAGCCCTCTACGGCATCTGGCTCAGCGATTCCCCGGTCGACAAGAGCCTGCGACAAGCTTTGCTCTCCGGTGGAAAGCGTCGTTAAACAGACCAGACGTTGCCTCACTCCGTTTCTCAGCAATCGTTGGTAGCGAAAGACACCGCTGCAAGACGCGTCTTAACAGATTAATGCGACGTCAATCGGCGGGTTCATCCCCTCCCCGAAAGTTCGTTCCTCACTTTCGACCCTCCCGGAGGGCGGGTGACGGCGCGATTCTCGCCCTGGACCTGGAGGCGGGTGACGGAGAACAGAGAGGGGGACGGCCCTGACATAACCACAAGCGTTTGCGACTGGCGAGTTATCAGGCCAATGGCGTTTGTAGGTTGACGCTGTATAGTCAACGTCTCGTTATTGTTGGAACCTAGACAACACAATACCAATTCGAACCCAGCAGGAATACGCATGAATGTTATTGAGGCTATCTACAGTCGCCGGGCGGTGAAGCATTTCGACGCGAAACATCGGATGTCCGAAGAAGAGGAAAGAAAGCTGTTTGAAGCTGTTATTCAAGCGCCAACCAGCTTCAATATCCAGCACTGGCGATTTCTTGTCCTCCGAGATCCCGAACTACGGGCTAAGATCCGTACCGAATTGGGGAATGACCAATCGCAGATGACAGATGCATCGCTGTTGGTCCTGTTTACAGCCGATGTCAAGGCGTGGCAGAAAGAGCCGCAAAGGTACTGGAAGAACGCTCCGCAGGAAGTGTCTGACCTGCTAGTTGGATGGATGGGACCATTTCACGAAGGCCGAGAATGGCTCCAAAGAGATGAAGCACAGCGATCGATCGGCATGGCTATGCAAACCATGATGCTCGCTGCGCAGGAGCTTGGATACCAATCCTGCCCCATGATCGGATTCGATATTGAAAAGGTAGCCGAGTTGGTGAAGCTGCCTGAGGATCAAGTCATGGGGCCAATGGTCGCAATTGGTAAAGGCACCAAGGATCCATGGCCCAAGCCCGGGCAACTGCCACTTTCCGAAGTGGTTTTTGAGAATTCATTCGCATAAGTCGCTTCTCGCGAGCTATGACATTGCGATGAACTGGTGTTGCCGCAGGGAGCGATGAGTTTGCAGGCCTGATGCAAACCGCAACTGTTTTAGCTTGGCAGGCTAAAGCGTGCTGGGTAGGCGAGGCGCTGGGCCGGACTGAGTGCAAACGTACTCGGCGATGCGGCATGCTCGGTAGTTTGCGTCTGCGACACTCAGACCTTCGAGGAGGCTAACAATCAGCGTACCCGTGTAGGAATCCCCTGCCCCGATCGTATCGACAATACCAACCGGTTTGGATGGGCAGTGATGCGATTCACCATGGTGCCAGACCAAACTGCCTTTTTCGCCAAAGGTGACTGCTAGAGTTTGAAGGTTGCACTTGGCGGTCAGTTCTTCAGCGACCTCAACGTCTGTACCTTCGATGCCGTAAAGCTCTGCGATCATCGCGAACTCTTCATCGTTCACTTTCAGGGCGTTTGCTGCGGCAATACTATCGCGGATCAAGTCGTCATCGTAGAACGGGCGACGTAGATTCAGGTCCAAAAAACGGATGGTCGCGTCGCCACATGCTTCCAAGCATCGCCGCAGAGTACTACGGGAGTCTGGACTTCTCTGCGCGAGCGTACCAAAGCAAAACACGTCCGCAGCGCCAAGTTGTTCTGCATACGGCTCTTTCCATGGAATTGCATCCCAAGCTTGGCCATTGCCAAACTGGTAGGTGGCAGAGCCTTGTTGGTCGAGGACGACATCGACGCGACCGGTCGGAAAGTTGAGTTCGGCGACCCATTCGGTCGCCATGCCTTTCGCTTGCATTTCCGCAAGTGCATTGATGCCAAGTTGGTCGTTGCCGACTGCGCTGATAAGTCGAACTTCCGCACCCAACTGGCCAGCGTGAAAGGCGAGGTTGGCCGGTGCGCCGCCAAATCGTGCGCCGCTTGGCAGCATATCCCAGAGAATCTCACCGAAGGTGAAGATACGCTTGCTATTCATCTTGCGAGTCCGTTGCTGAGCGTCCGTTGTCGAGCGCCCCTTGTTTACGGGCCGTCCTCTTAGGGACTGTTTCTAGAGTCCAGGGGCCAGCGAAGCGGCAGCCCATCAGAGACGCTTAGACTACGGGCTACATTGTAAAACCGCAACCGTCAGCAGCGGTGTCGAAGCAACATGGATCTACAGAAAGCATTGGAATCAACGCCACTTGCTCTCTGGTGGAATGAATCCGTCGATGGCTTCCAGTTGTTCTGGTGTGACCGTTGCGGCGAACTTGACTCCGGCAGCTGAAATGGCGTCGGCGGCTTCCAACAGCGCTTCGCGATGCGTCGGCCCAAGCCGGATGCCTTGGATGGCCTCAATCACCTCGTCCAGAATGGGTGAACCGATCTTCTTGCGGACTGCTAACACGCGTTTAACAGCTCGCTTGGCTCTTTCATAAGACGTGTCAGAGAACGTAGTGCCTTTGGCTGTCGCAGAAGCGGAAGCGCGCACGCTAAACTCTAAGTCGGCAATCATGCCCGCCACGAACATCACTCGCAATCGTCCGCGATCCGACGGATCGTTGGTCTGCCCATCGGAGCGGACGAAATTGTGCCGAATCATACCTTGTGACCAGGAAACCAATTCAAAATCCAGGCTGCCTGCATTGTGCCCACCGACGTTGACCAATTTTTCGCTTGGAACTGTGTGGCAGCGGTAGCAACTGCGCGCAACCAGGTAAACATTGACCGGGTTTCGCATTCCGCCAGCGATACTGTTTCGCAATCGTTGAATGCGATGTTCGGTGGATTCGGTCAGTCGTGTGACGTGTTCGCCGCCATAGTCGTTGTGGACGTTGATCCAATCTCGAGCTGCGCCGTGACAGGATTCACAGGAAATACCCGAGATTGCACTTAGGCCGTGGTCGGTGTGCTTCATCGTGTAATGACACTTGATGCATTCTGAGTCCTCTTTGAAGGAATCGATGCCCATAGCCGACGCGATCTTGCGCGCCGCAGGATTGCGGTGCAGTGTCTTGAATGTTGAGTGGTGCGGCGTTTGTTTCCAAACACGAATTTCGGCCGCATGGCACTTCTCACAACTTTCGTAGCCAACGACTTGGTGAGGGTCGAGGTGGACCGGTAGGCTATTGTCGCGTGGATCATCCACAACTGGTCCAGATATTGAAGCTCCAAAGCTGGCAGAAAGGCTAATGCAGGCTAAGACGGCTAACAATATTTTGCGCATGGGACTGGGCGGCTCTTGCGAAATAGGGATGGCTATTCTGTAAGAATGGCTTCTCGGGCAATTTTGCCAAAGAATCATAGCTCACCGCTTTGGCTGACGACTTGCGCGGAGCAACTGTGTTTGAAGGGCCGAAGCGTATTTGCCGGTGCAATCCGGTAAGCCGGTAATACCTGAACAACTTCGACTGGCTATGCCAACGTCGTGTCGAATTCAACGCTTGTTCGATCTGCCCGGCTGTAAACGTGACTAGCTAGGCATCGACAACCACATCGCCGTTTGGAACCGCAATGCAACTCAAGCATTCGTTCTGCCCAAGCTCAAGGGCAACCGGTTTTTCATGAGAGACTGAGCCTTGCAGTAGCCTCACTCGGCAGCAACCGCAAACGCCATTGAGGCATCCGCTGGGGATTTCGACGCTGTTCTCTCGTGCCAGCTCCCACAGCGATTGAGAACCTTGCCACTGGGCGTCGATATCTGAGTGTGCGAAGCGAACGCAGGCTGGGCTCGAGTTGTTTTGAGCCTCTCCATTTGCTCGAGTCTTCTGCTCCGATGGTGCGGCACCAAATGACTCCCAATGAATCTGTTCTGCAGGTATCCCGGAATCAACCAATTGTGAACGAATCGCAGTCATCCACGCATCGGGCCCACAAAGGAAGTAATCCGCTTCGTTGCCGCGAGGCATCGCAGTAGCCATTTGCCCGGTAAACCGACCGGGTTGCAGTGTGCCTAAATGATCACCCTGGATTTGTGCGACTTCATTAGCTTCCATCCGGCTGAAATACGACACAACGTTGGCCGCGGGAAATGCCTGCCATTGGTGCAAGTGGCTGCCAAGCGGCCAGTGGTCTACGTCTTGGGCTTGGAAGAGTAGCGATACCTGACGGTCAGGCGTGTGCTCCAGGGACCACCTTAACATGCTGCACATCGGGGTCACGCCGATACCTGCCGCAAGAAGCACTAAAGGTTGTTGGTTTCCCTCGGGCAGATAGAACTGGCCGGCTGGACCTCCGACCATTAAGTAGTCACCTGCCTGGATAGTGTCATGCAGCCATGCACTTAGCCCGCCTTGCCGGCGTGGTGAACGGCTACTGACGACGTCAGGTGCGGCCTCACGTTTGACGGTCACCCGCCAGAACCTTGGATCGGGAGCACTCGATAGAGAGTAGCATCGAGTGGTCTGGTAGCTGCCCGCAAGCGCTGGACGCAACATTAGATACTGTCCAGGCTGAAAACCTGGGAGTTCGCCGCCATAAGGGTCAACCAAGTAGTAGGACCGGCAATCGTCGGATTCTTGTACAATCTCGGCGACTTCTAGGACTCGCCATGGAAGCTGGCCGTCGGCTGGCTCACTTGATGAAAGGCTGGACTGGAGTCGAGCCAATTCGACCTTGTTCCGTAGATCGCGGACTCGGCTGTTGCGTTCTGCTAACCCAAGACGGCGATTCCGCGCGACGTGCAGGGTCGTTCGCGTAGCCGTAACGCCCGCGATCGAAACAAGCACCAATCCTGCGGAGGCCAGTAGCACGAGGTTGAGCAAAACGTTGGCCCTGAATATGGCTTGTCCAAGCAGAGAAGTTACGCGATGCCACGCGCGCTTCCACGGGAAGAATGCGAAATCATTAGAACATGCGTTGCTCAAGCGGATGCTGAGAGCATAAATTGCCTGACTTCCGGCGAATGACCTTACCGGAGGGTTGCGTTAATCCCCAAAAACCGCATAAACCGGCGTGCAAACCCCCTCCCAACCCCTGATGTGGGTATATTGCGTTCGCTCTTCGCCCATTCCTTTCTGAGACGACATGACCGACCAGCCTCCCCACAATCAGTCCGGCGAAGACAAAGTCGAGCTTTGCGAATCCCGGTTGGGGTACAGCTTTCAAGACAAGAGTATTTTGAAGTCCGCGTTGACCCATGCATCGGGTGCGCAAAATCGCTTGGAGAGCAACGAGCGATTGGAATTCTTGGGTGATTCGGTACTCGGTTTCACGATTTGCCAGTGGCTGTTTAGACAACA
>DNPC01000246.1 GCA_003501565.1 Planctomycetaceae bacterium
GGGTGCGGCCCCTCCCCGAACGCTCGTGCCTCACGTTCGACCCTCCCGAAAGGGAGGGTGGGAGTATTCGGACGCTCCCGATGGGAGAGTAATGTTCAGGCGCACCCGAAATGGGATTTGCTACCGTAGCCCGGTCATTGTGCCGGTGCTGGTAGCAAATTGGTCACGTTGGAGGCCGACTTCTTGGAGAATATCGACGTAGAGGTTAGTGAGCGGATAGTTGTTCTGGCGATCAAACGCGAGGTGTTGACCGTGCTTGAAACTGCCGCCGGCTAATAGCACGGGCATGTTGCGATTGTCATGGTTGGACGCATTGCCAAGATTACTAGTCATCAGCACGGTAGTGTCATCCAACAAGTTGCCACCGGAGTCTGCACGGGTATTCAGCTGACTTAAGAATTCGGCCCATTGCCGAATGATCGCAGCTTCCACGATTGCGAGTTGCTCAAGCTTCTCTTCGTCGCGACCGTGGTGGCTAAGCGAATGGTAGCCATCATCAACGCCGTCAATTGGTAGAACGCTACCGGTTCCGGGGATGTGCAAAGACACAAAACGCGTCGAGTCAGTCTCTAGGGCGAGCCTAACAACATCCAACATCGTTTTCTGACGCGCGATGAGATCCGCAGAGTTGCGAATGTCTTGCGGGATCGGAACATCGACTTTGGGCTTGGGGAGTTTCGCCCAACGCTCTGCCTTGGCCATCCGTTTCTCAAGATCGCGGACGCTGGTGAAATACTCGTCGAGGCGATCGCGATCGCCGGCGCCCAGCTGACGCGTTAGCAGTTTTGCGTCTTCGCCGACCAGATCCATGATGCTGCGGCCTTCGGCAACACGCGATTGCTCCTGCTCGCGAACGCTTGACTTTTCATCAACGAACAGCTTGCGAAACAACCGGCTTGGTGAGTCTTCGGGCGCGATCATGGCCCCCGTCTCGGTATAGCACGGACTGTTACTTCCGCCAGTGCTAAGAACGAGCGAAGCATAGCGGGTGTCATCACCCAAATGCTTGGCCATCAACTGGTCGATCGAGATCGTGTTCTTAGCCCGACCTGAGCTGCCCATCGAAGCCCCCGTCAGAATACTCGCTTCTGCACGGTGGCCCCCTTTCACGCCGGGGTGCGAAACACCGGACACGACGGTGACTTTGTCTCGCAGGGCGGCCAACTCTTTCATGTATAGGCTAGGGGTGTAGTCGGTCCCTGCGTTCTTGGGAAACAGATTATCCCCAACCAACCCCAAACCGAGTGTGGTTGCAACAAACCGTTTCGGCGTTGGCTTCGCCGGGCCAGCCAGGGCGGGTTGCATAGCGGACAGCCAAGGTAGACTCATCGCGACGCCCGTGCCCCGCAACATGGTACGTCGATCCATGGAGCGTCGCAGGCAGATATTGGTTTGCATAGAGTTCATGATATTGTTTGCGGTGCAGGAGGGAGGTGAAGGTGGGAGTGGTAGGGCAGTCTTTTGGTTTGCAATGGGTCGTCAAACCCGAATTATGCAAAGCGAATTCGCGTAGCAGGCACTTACGCCGCTGGCGCAGGGTTGGTTTCGGTCGTTTTAGCGGTCCGAACGCCTTCGGCTAACGGTTAAACGATATTGCTCGGTAACAAAGTTGGTGTCTGACCGCTGAGTGTCCAATCGCAGTACGGGACATTCGCTTTAACAACTGTGGCGAAGTCAGGACCATCAATCTCCACAGCGCTATTTGTTCAGGAACAACGGGCTGGTAACGACAGCGTCTAACAACGATCGGACGCCGTATTCTGTATCGGCAGTCGCATCAACAATGTTTGAAATATGTTCACGGTCCACGAATGCGATCTCATGCCCTGTCGCAAACGTGACTAGCTTTTCGGCAAAACACTTGGCGATAGGTTTCGGCGTCGTACGCATAAGCTCACGAAAGCTCTCAGGGCCGTCGAATGGGCGTCCGTCAGGAAGGATGTAGCCGGAGTTGATTGGCTGCTTCTTGCCATATTGAGTGCGCCAGCGTCCGGCTGCGTCGAAGTTCTCGAGTGCATAGCCGGGCGGATCAATTTTGGCGTGGCAGCTTGCACATGCCGCATCGGCACGATGCTTTTCCAACATGTCACGAATGGATTTGGCTCCTCTAACATCGGGCTCAATGGCAGGCACATTTTCCGGTGGCGGCGGAATTGGCTGACCCAGCAAACGCTCACTCACCCAAACGCCACGCAGCACCGGGGATGTATTCGTTCCGTTGGCGGTAACTTTCAGGACCGCACCGTGTGTTAACAGCCCACCCCGATGGCTTTGCGGATCAACCGAAACTAGCCTTACCGCGTCCCCTTCGATGCCGTCGATACCGTAGTACTCGGCCAGGCGGCTGTTCAAGAACGTGTAATCTGCATCAACCAACTCGATGGCTGGCCGGTTGTTGTCGAGCAAATGTTTCACAAACTCTCGCGTCTCAGCCAGCATCGAATTCTGAACGACTACGTCAAAATCACGATGCTGTTTGCGATCAGGTTCTGTAAAATCGATATCGACTAGGTCAAGCCACTGGGCTGTGAAGCGTTTGACAAAATCCTGTCCGCGTGGTGCAGCCAGCATTCGCTCGACTTGTGACAGCAGATTTTCCGAATCACGAAGTTCGCCCGAGCGAGCCAACTTCAACAATTCGCGATCTGGCAGACTGCCCCAGAGCATGTAGCTAAGCCTGGAGGCGATTGCAAGATCATCCAAGGGTCCAGGAGCATCTTGCAGATAAAGGAACCTTGGCGAACACAAGAGTGCACGGTAGGCGGTTCGCAGTGCTTGCACAGGTTCTTTCCCTGCCGCCAGCTCGCTGTCAAGTAGCTGAAGGTAGACCCGAAGTTGAGCATCGGTAACGTCGCGGCGGAACGCGCGGCTGGCAAATTTGCGAAGCTGTTCACGAGTATCGCGCCCAGCGTTTTCACCGGTGTATACCAGTGACCCTTGGTTGATCTCGACGGGGAGTTTGCCAAACACCTTGCGCCGCATCGACTTGAGACTGCCGCCTGGATGAATCTGTTCGATCAGCATCTCATGCAACGCGACGCCAGCGATGTCTTGAGGCTCACCTTCGCCTGCACCAACTTGACCACCGCGAAACCGCCCCGTTTTCAAGGTTGCATCGCCTGGGCGGATCTCGAGCATGTGATTCTCAGGCAACCAAGCTGTGAATTCCCACTCTTGAGGATTTTCCGAGGCTTCAAACGCCCCAATCCATGTCATAAGTGGCGCACCTGAGTTACAGCGGCCACTTCGCACGCTGCACCAGACATTCTTGTCGTCGGGTGGACGAACGGCCGATGCCGTGAATCGAATCCGATACCAGCCGCTGCGGCGAATGGTCGTTGAGGTAACGCGCCCGTAGAACGCCATCGTGCTACTCCAGACGACCGCCAGTCCCTCTCGCATCTCAGGGTCACGACAACGTCGACTCGGATTTGCCCTCGCCAGGTCGCGAGCCGAATACACGCGCCGAAAATCGGCTCCGGAATCAGCAGCGCGGTGCCATGCGGCATCTAAGGCCGCGTCGACAACATTCAAGTGGTTTTCAAGTTGGAAGTGCGACATCGACTGGATGGCACCAATGTTGTTGAATCCGCCCGAGCGTTGTTCATCTGGCAATAAACTGGCCAACGGTATGTCGATCCCGAGTAGATCATGCAGAGTGTGTTCGAGTTCATCGTTGGTCAGTTTTCGCGTCGGGGCACGGCCAAGTGAAGCGTGCTGATGCCTCTGTGTTCTTCGTAAGACATCGCACAATGAAGCGGTAAACGCCTCTCGCTCTTCCGAGTCCACGTCGTAGTCTTCCGGAGGTGGCATTTCACCGCTGGAGACTCGGTCATAAACGCTCACCCATTTTTCAAGGGCCGATCCGTCGCGCGGAAGCGTTTCCAGATCCAGCCCAGCGTCGGCGCTGGCCCCCGAATGACAATCCAGGCAGGTGTCCTCGAGAAATGACTCCGTCGCGGATTCAAACGCTAAACTCACGTTCGTGTTTGAGAGCCTAGTTTCGCCGTAGCTCGTACCGACCAGGAGGACGGTCGTCGCAACACTCGGAATTGAGGCATTGCGGATGAATTGATTCAATTTCATCTTGTTATTTCGTGCAGAAGCAAGCCGCGATGTGAATTCCACGGCACGTTGCTAAGCGTCAGGAGCAGCCAGGTGGGACATCGAAGACCGTCACTCGCGGCCGGATTGATGCAGCTACTCAAAGATTCTTTTCCCAATTATAACCAATAAACTCTGGCTTCGCGACGACAGTTTCGTAAGCGTGCTCGCGCCCAACCGGGTGATCCACGGGCCAGAAGTTCAACAATCGGGGGGGCTAATTCGAGCTTTTGTAGGCCCGATTCGGATTGGGCCCGCATGAGCTTCGTCGAGCTTGTAAGAAGGCGAGTACCCCGCACAAAACGGGCTTTCGGCAGCCTCGCGCCGAACAGAGACGCCGTCTCGCCGAACATCCAACCTAAAACAGCGACTTACACGCAGGGCCCGATGCTTCAGACTCACGGTAGTTCGGTGTTCCGCCGCTTGCAACCTACCAAGTTGCTTTCGCTGTCTTGGCAAGCAATATCGCTCTCGTCACCCTCTGCGAAGAGAAAGAACATACCGATACACCGGTTTATCCAGAATCGGTGCATATGGGGCCTGTACGCGCGAAACAACGCTGTGGCGCGATGTGATCCTGTTGCAGTGCACGTATGCAGTCGCACAGAATTCCACGCCTGCAGCTCATTTGACGCTTTCGGACTCGACCGGCGTACTCCCAGTCCAACGACGGACGTTTGGAAGCAAGTGGCCGTTCACTAGGCGAACTTTTCGAGCTTCCCGGCTGCTTCGGCGAGCAGATAGTAAAAGGTGACTCGGCATTTGGCGGTGTCGTGCTTCATCGTTTCAGCGACTTTTGCAATCGCCGCATCCGCTTCTTCAGCACCCATTTCCAAGTGTTTTGCACAGAAGCCATCACGTATGGTCGCCAATTCGCTTTCGTCGGATGCAGCCACGGTTGCAGAGTCTGGATTGCGAAGCGCGATTCCCAGATGCTTAACGAGCCCTTCGATGGCCGCCGTATTCACGTTGTCGACGAAGCGTTCGATGCTCTCAGCATAATTTGACATTTGGAGGGCTCCTGTTGGCAGAATGTAAAACAGTTAAATTCACTTGGGCGAACTGCGTTTCTTATACGCCGCCCAACCGCCGAACGTCAACTCGGGACCCGGTTTTGTTAGGGAAAACCACCTGATTCGCAACGTGACCGTCCGCTCAAGTCAAGGTAGCACCAACTGTGTGGGAATTACTTACGCCAGCGAATTGTTGGCTTCTCTCAATTGCGGCGGCGGGTATCGGCGTTTCCAAGAGCGGATTCGCCGGCGTTAGCATGCTGCATGTACTAATTTTTGCCTACGTTTTTGGGGCAAAGGCATCGACGGGCGTGCTTTTACCGATGCTGATCATCGGTGACTTGATGGCAATTTGCTTCTTTGGCAAGAAGGCACAGTGGGGAGAGTTTCGTCGATTGCTACCGCCTGCTGTAATTGGAGTCGTCATCGGCACATTGGTAATGAAGGACTTGAGCGAAGCGGTGTTCACACCTACCGTCGGCGTCATCATTTTTGTGCTGACCCTATTGCAAGTTGTCCGGCTGTGGCGTCCTGAGACTTTCGACAAAGTGCCGCACCACTGGACATTTGCCTGGACATTGGGCCTGCTCGCTGGAGTGGCCACGATGCTGGCCAATGCGGCCGGCCCAATTGTTGCACTATTTCTGCTGGCCGTCGCGTTGCCCAAACTGGAACTCGTTGGAACGAGCGCTTGGTTCTTCTTGACGATCAATGTGATCAAGCTCCCGTTCAGTTACTTCGTCTTAGATCTGATTTCACTTGAGAGTCTGAGCGTCAATCTGTTGTTCGCCCCAGTGATTCTAGTAGGCATGTTGGGTGGTAAATGGTTGCTTGGAAAGATGCCTCAGAAGTTGTTCGACAGTTTCTTACTTGCTTTCACAGGGTTTGTTGCGATCCGCATGATCTTTTCGGGTATTGATAACGCGTCACCACAGTTGCAGCCAGTTCCACCCAGCAGTCCAGAGATCCAAAATAGTCGCTAGCATCAATCGACTGCACCACTGCGGGATCGGCAGGCGCCGCCGAACATGCAGCCGAACTCGAGCGGCGTTGTTGGTAAAGCAACGAACCTTTCGCTGCCGGAACTCGGTGGCTACGTCGCAAAGCAGGTTTGTGAGTCGTTTCGCTGGAGTACCACCCAATGACCAACCGTTATCAGGTCTGTATTCTGGGCTCCGGATTCGCAGGCTCTATTCTGGCATGGATTTTGGCACGCCACGGAGTCAACGTCGTAGTTGTAGATCGGATTGTGCATCCAAGATTCGCTATCGGTGAATCTTCTACGCCGCTGGCAGATTTTCTCCTCCGGCAAATCGCAGAGCAATGGGAATTGCCCGAGCTTGATGAGCTGTCGTCCTGGGGGCAGTGGCGACGCAAGCACCCTGAGCTCCGGTGCGGACTCAAACGCGGCTTCAGCTACTTTCAGCACAAGGCCCACACCGAGTTTTCTGACGACCCGCAACACTCTCATAGCTATCTAGTGGCCGCAAGTGCCAGCGACGAATCCAGCGACACGCACTGGCATCGAGCCGATGTCGACGCTTGGTTATTGAAACAAGCCAGGGACGCCGGTGCTGGTGTGCTAGAAGGTTGCCAGGTGACATCGATCGAGAAAACAGGCAATCAATGGAACCTCCAGCTCGCCCCCACAAATGACCGTGAAAGCCAGCAGCCCCCTACGCCACGTTCACTCCAATGCGAATTCGTGGTTGATGCATCTGGACCGGGAGGCGTTCTAGGTAGCCAGCTGGGATTATCACGACTAGACGACTCGTTACTCACTCGCACTGGATCAATCTTCGGGCACTTTCAAAATGTGAGTTCAATGGCGGAACAACTTCCTTCAGCCCTTCGGTTGGATGATCCGTTCCCGAGTGACGCCGCGGCTCAGCACCACTTGCTGCCTGATTGTTCGCGTGATTCGAATGATCAGATTGGTCATCAGCCACAGTCTGGATGGATATGGATGTTACGAATGCAGGACGACATTACGAGTGTCGGTCTGACGGTACCGATGGGCATTCTGCATGGTTTAACCCGACCTGCAGCCGGCCGATACTTCGATGATGTCGTCGCGCGATATCCGACAGTTCACAAACTGCTAAACCAGGCACATCTAATTGCACCAACCGGAACGTCCGGCATGGCGCAGCTAGGTTTCGTACCGCGCATCTCCCGACTGTGGGCTGCCGCAGCGGGAGATGGCTGGTGCATGTTGCCGAGCACCGTAGGCGTTATCGATCCTCTGCATAGCACGGGCATCGCACACGGACTCAGTGGTGTGTACCGCGCCGGGCAGTTGTTGCTTATGCAGTTTGGAGATGCGGGTCTTGGCACCTCCAGTTCGACTGCCAGCGATCTGTGGAAGCAGTATTCACAGGACGTTGTCCGAGAAGTCCACTGGATCGATGAA
Organism: Planctomycetaceae bacterium; assembly: GCA_003501565.1. Classification (GTDB taxonomy): domain Bacteria; phylum Planctomycetota; class Planctomycetia; order Pirellulales; family Pirellulaceae; genus Aureliella. Next base: position 7,531 of record DNPC01000246.1, read on the forward strand.
ATCGTTCACCTGTGCTATCGCGCTCTAGACATCTCTTTCGATGCCTTCGTCTCAGTTAGCAGCCTGTACTTCATTGCGGCCGTGCATTCGGAACGAAACCTTATTTCGCAGCTTGAAACTGGACACAGCGGCAGCATAAGTGATGGTTTTTGGTTGATTAACAACTCGCAGCTTCGATCAATCGCAGCTGAGTTAGGGGGACAGCTTTCGCGCGTAACGGCAGATGGCGATACCGAAGCTCTGACTAGCTGGGTACGCAACGCAATCGCGCCATGGAACGACTTTGGTCTGCTAGAAACTGGTAACCAGAACCGCGTACATCGCAGTCAGACAAAAGCCTAACAAGCGAGCAGTACCCCCACCGCAGTCGAAGGCGGAGGGTGGGGGATGCATGTTACATGTAGATGGCACGCATTCACTGCGACTGGGGACGCGAATTATCGCTCCAGTGATTGCCGGTGTCCTGGCCACGCACGACAACTCCCTTCTCGTTCCAACCTAGTTCAGCGCGAACGTCCGCCGCGGCGTAACGCAAGGTCAATCCACACCGACGGCGATCGGAGTGGTTGGCCTCCGAACCGTGCAACAACAGATCACTATGCATTGAAATTTGTCCGGCCTTCAATTCGTCCAAAACAATTTCGCCAAATTGCTCCGGGTTCTCGATAGTTTGGTTCAGCACATTGTGTTCGTCAGGATTACTCTCGCGGTAGGTCATGTGGCCATGGTGATGTGACCCGGCTACAAATTTCATGCAAGCATTTTCTTCATCAGCATCGTCGATCGCCAGCCACACGGTAACGGCTTTCGACGGAGACAATGGCCAGTAGCTAGCATCCTGATGCCACGCGACTGCCTTTCCGTCACGGGGCATTTTGCAGAAGAAATGTGATCCCCAGCCGACTACGTTTTCTCCAAGGAGATCCGAGACGTACTCGACGATTTTCGCGTTCGTCAAGATGTCCCAAACTGGCCCATACTTCAGATGCGCGGAGCTAATCGAGTAACTATCGCCGCCAGCTTCCTGGACACGCGTTAGTAAATCATCGAAATAGTCGCGGATGGATGTTATCTCGTCCGGTGAATAAACGTCCAGCGGGGCGACATAGCCTTTTTGGTTGTAATTTTCGACTTGTTCGGCTGTCAGCACCTTTGTTTGCTCAGACGCAGCGGCATGAAAGCGCAGGTCCCGACCGATCGATTTCAATTCTTCTTCAGTGGGCACAACACTAAATTGCTTGTCCATGTTCTTTACTTTCCAGCTGATGAGTTGTCTGGCTGCGGTATTCGCTGCGAAGGGTCGGCCAACGACGCGGCAATTTTCGTTTGGTTGCGCTCGCCATTGCTAGGGTGCCCAACGCAATTTGCCACTTTTTCCTTCCGGCGGAGGCGACTGGAGCGCAGTCTGGCCTGCATGCATACGCCTGCCAAGCAGTTTGACCGGTCTCGATGGACTTGGAAAGTACCTTAGAATCTTCGGGCCCCGCGGTTCGTCGATATTCGGCTGGAAGATCCGCCGCATTCGGCCCATCTGCTCGCATTTCAACGGTGACGCGAGATAGATTCCCTAGCTTTCGTTTTCAAAGCGAATCGTTTTGATAGCTCAACTTGCCAAATTCATCACTCGGCACCACTTGGGGCTGCTTACCCTAGCCGCACTCGTGGCAATCGGCGGTTTCATTAGTGCTCGCCAGCTGCAAATGCGGTGGAATGTCGAGAGCATGTTTCCACCAGGTGATCCGCTGGTGGAATCATACAACCATCTCCAAGATCGTTTTGGAGGCAATCAAATCGTGTTGGCCGTCTACCGTGATCCGCAGTTGTGGGCCCCCAACGGGGAAGGGTTGGAGCGACTTGAGGGCGTGGCGGACCGCTTGCGGGAGGTCGACGGGGTTTCAGCCGTTCTTAGCTTGGCGGAGCTGCACGGAATTCTTGAGAGAATCCGTGCGCCGCTGACACTCTTGCCGTTCGCCGAATCGACGCCGCCATTGCTGAACCCGGACGATAAACTGGCCCAATCGATGGCCGATGTTTTCGAGGGTTACACGCACCAAGAAGGCAGTGAGTATGTCGCGATCGCAGTCCTGCTGGCTGGCACCGATGGTGACCGTGATGCCCGAGCACAGAACAGCCCGAATTCTACAAAGCGAACAGCCGTTCTGGCGAACTTACGGCAAGTGGTTCAGGACCTGCCCACACCAGCGTCTGACGGATTGCTGACTGGTGAACCGGTGTTGGTCGAAGAGGGCTTTCAAATGGTCCGGCGCGATGGCACGCGACTGGGTGTAACTTCCACCGTGTTACTAGTCGTCGTGCTGTTGTTCTGTTTTCGATCCATTCGTTGGACGCTCATTCCACTGGCCGTCGTGCACTGGTCCCTAATCGTGACGCAAGCGATCTTGGTGCTGCTGGAGCTCAACCTGACGATGATTAGCAGCACGCTGACAGCGGTAGTGACAGTCGTGGGAGTCGCTACCAGCATGCACGTGTTGCTGCGTTTTCACCGCGAGCGGCAGCAAGGGCACTCGCGTTCACAAGCACTCGAGAACACGTATCGCACTTTGCTGGTCGCCGTCGCGTGGGCTTGCCTGACCGACGCGGTCGGATTCGCTTCCCTGATGGTGGCTGGCGTTGGTCCAGTTCGGGATTTCGGATTGATGATGGCCGTGGGCTCGCTGGTTGTCTTGCTGGCCATTGTGTTGGTCGTGCCAGGGCTGGCCCTTGTCGGACGCATGGATGCCGATCCGAGCGTCCCCAGGTTCGACTATGCGTTACGATTGGCACTGAGGCGACTGATGAATCAAGTGCTTCAGCATCGCCGGCTTGGCCTGGCGATCTTGGCGATCTTATTAGCAGTGGGTGTGTGGGGTTCACAGCGGCTCGTCATTGAGACCGACTTTACCAAGAACTTTCGGAGCGACAGCCGCATCGTGCAAGGTTATGCGTTGATCGAAAGAGAATTTGGCGGCGCTGGTGTGTGGGACATTATGCTACCGGCACCCCCGAAAATCACCAACGCTTACCTCGATGA